>CAMLNE010000367.1 GCA_946481265.1 uncultured Panacagrimonas sp.
CCAAGGGCATGAACAAGGCCAAGGTCAACTACGACGACGAGCTGCAGATGCGCGTGTTCTGGAAGGAATGGCAGCGCCGCACGCGTGCCACCGCCAAGGCCAGGGAGGACGCATGATGCGTATCGAGGACGTGACCCGCGAGCAGGTCGAGGACTTCATGTTCCTCGAGGCCGAGATGCTCGACGAATGGCGCCTGAAGGAATGGCTCGGCCTGTTCACGGCCGATGGCGGCTACTACGTGCCGACCACCGACTCGGCGCCGAACGCATCGCCGGACAATGCCCTGTTCTATGTTGCCGACGATCGCTTCCGCCTTGAGCAGCGGGTCGAGCGCCTGCTCAAGCGCACGGCTCACGCCGAGTTTCCCAAGTCCAGGACCCGCCACCTGGTGAGCAACGTACGCATCCGCGCCCGCAGGGACGACGAGCTCGACGTGGGCGCCGCGGTGCTGACTCATCGAACCAAGATGGGCATCACCGAGACCTACATCGGCAGCTATCGCTACCGCATCGCGGTGACGCCGGACGGTCTGCGCATCCGCGAGAAGCGCTGCATCCTGGACATGGACGGGCTCAAGCCCAACGGGCGCATCAGCATCATTCTCTAGAGGCAAGCGCAATGAACATCCCGTTCCGTTACCGCCGCCTGGCCTACGCCGCCCTCAATGTCACGGACCTGGAGCGCAGCACGGCGTTCTACCGCGACGTGGTTGGCCTGGCGCATAGCGGGACCACCGCGGACTTCGTCGCGCTGCGCTGCTCGCGCGACCACCACAACCTGCTTCTGTACGCAGCCGGCGAACCGGGCCTCAAGCGCATCGGCTTCGAGCTGGAGAGCCGGGCGGACCTGGTCGCCGCGCGCGAGCACGTGACCGGCCTGGGCCTGCAGGTCGAGGAGATCACGGCCGCGGAGCTGGAGCACCTGCGAACCGTCGCCGGCTTTCGCTTCCGCCTGCCCGGCAGCGGCCTGTGCATCGAGTACTTCATCCAGATGATGCACCTGGCCGCCCCTTACCTGCCGACGGTGGCGAAGATCGAGCGCCTGGGCCACGTGGTCATCAACGTGGCGGATTTCGACCAGGCCATCGACTGGCTGACCGGGAAGCTGGGCTTCTGCGTGTCCGACTTCGTGCCGGGCTTCGCGGCCTTCCTGCGCTGTTTCCCCAATCCCCTGCATCACTCGATGGCGATCCTGGCCGGTGCCGACGACCATCTGAACCATGTCAACTTCATGGTCACGGATATCGACGACATCGGCGCCGGCATGAACCGCATGCGCAGGACCGGCGCGGAAATCGTGTTCGGCCCGGGCCGCCACCAGCCCTCGGAAAGCATCTTCCTGTACTACCTGGACCCGGACCGCATGACCGTCGAGTACAGCTTCGGCATGGAGACCTTCCCCGAGCAGAGCGCGCGCGAGGCGCGACTGCTGGAACCGGTGCCGGCCACGCTCGACACCTGGGGCAGCACGCCGACGCCGGACTTCGGCAAGGTCGGCACGATCGAACAGGCCACGTCCGCCACGCATGCCGCGTCGGACCCGGCGATGCGGACGGCCGGCGGTCCCGCCGCGCACAGCGGCGCCGCGGCATGAGCGCGCCCCTGCAGGACCGCGTGGCGGTGGTCACCGGTGCCGGCCGCGGCATCGGCTACGCGATCGCCGAACGCCTGGCCGCGGACGGTGCAAAGCTGGTGCTGGCGGATCTCGACAGCACGCTGCTGGAGTCGGCCGCCGCGCGCCTGCGTGCCGCTGGCGCACAGGTCGTCACCGAAGCGGGCGATCTCGCGCAGCAGGAGGTGGCCGAGCGCAGCATCCAGGCCGCGGTGCGGCACTACGGCCGGCTCGACATCCTGGCCAACAACGCCGGCGGCGGCATCCTGCGACCCTTCCTCGAGCACACGCCCGAAACCCTGCGGGCGACGATCGACCGCAACCTGTGGACCTGCATCTGGTGCTGCTGGTACGCGCTGCCGGTCATGAAGGCGCAGCGCTACGGGCGCATCGTGAACCTGGGCGCCGACTCGGTTCGCAACGGCCTGTTCGACCACGCCGCCTACAACGCGGCCAAGGGCGGCATGCACGGCATGACCACCGGCCTGGCCCGCGAGTTCGCTCTCGACGGCATCACGGTGAACACCGTGGCGCCCTGCGTGGTCGCAACGCCGCAGCTCGACGAGGTTGCCGCGCGCGATCCCGAACTGGTGCGCAAGGTCATCGAGATCGTGCCGATGGGCCGTCCCGGCAGCATGGCCGAGATCGCCTCGATGGTCGCCTATCTCGCCACCGAAGAAGCCGCCTTCGTGACCGGCCAGGTCATCAGCGTCAACGGCGGCACCACCATGCTCTGATTGCGGATCCCTCCCATGCCCACGCTCCATCCGCTGCTTCCCGCTGCCGAACTCTTCGAGGACGAGATCAGGACCGCCACCCTGCCGGACGGCACGCGCGTGGCGCTGTACAACCTCAACGGCGCCTACTACGTCACCGACGACACCTGCACGCACGAGGCGGCCTCGCTCGGCGATGAAGGCATGGTCGAGGGCACGAACGTGATCTGTGGCTGGCACTTCTGCGGCTTCGACATCGCCACCGGTGCGGCCACCGCCTCGCCCTGCTCGGATCCGCTGCGCACCTACCCCGTCACGGTCGTCGACGGAATCATCCATGTCGAGATCTGAGCCGACTCCCCGGCGCGCTCCCACCAGACCGGCGAGACCCGTCCGGACGGCGGCAACGACGCGCCCGCAAAAGCGGCGCACACAGGCCGAGCGCACCGACGAGACGCGGGGCCGCGTCCTCGAGGCCTCGGCCACCGTGCTGCGTCGCAAGGGCTACGCGGGGTTGCGCACCGACGAGGTGGCGCGCGTGGCGAAGGTCTCGCGCGGGGCCATGCAGTACCACTTCCCCACCAAGGACAGCCTGGTCCTGGCCACCGCCGAGTCCCTGCTGCGGGACGGCCTGGCGCGTGGCGAAGCGCGCGCGCGTGCAGCGCAGACGGGCGACGACCCGGTCGAGGCGATCCTGCAGGACTGCCTCGATTTCTTCCTGGGGCCCGACTTCGCGACGATCCTCGACCTGGTCCTGGCAGGCAGCAAGGACCGCGCGCTGCGCGAGCAGATCTACGGCTATACGCGCCAGAGCCGCCTGGGCGTCGAGGCGGCCTGGCACCGCCTGCTCTGCGAACAAGGCATCCCGCCGGACAAGGCGGAAAAGATTCTCTGGCTGACGATCAGCATCGTCCGCGGCTTCTCGGTGCGGGCGCTTTGGCAGCGCGACGACGCGCTGTTTCGGGAACTGCTCGACGAATGGAAGCTGATCCTGGCCGGTCACCTCAAAACCCTGAAGGGAGTGCGCTCATGAGCCTCTGGCTCGATTTCGTCGGTTGTGAGATCCATTACGTCGACACGCCCGGCTTCGGCCGCATCCGTGTCGCGCAGGCGGGCCGCCGGGACGCCCCGGTGATCCTGTTCCAGCACGGCATCGGCGGCCACCTGGAGGCCTACAGCAAGAACCTGGTGCCGCTGTCGGACGAGTTTCGCTGCATCGCCTTCGACTACGTCGGCCACGCGCTGTCCAACCGGAAAGCGATGGAATACACGCCGCCGGTGCTGGCCGAGCAGGTGCGCGAACTGATGGATGCATTGGGCATCGCCAGTGCGCACCTGTCGGGCGAGTCGCTGGGCGGCTGGGTGTCCGGCTTCTTCGCCGC
>CAMLNE010000368.1 GCA_946481265.1 uncultured Panacagrimonas sp.
ATCGGCCAACGACGTCGCGGTCATGATCGCCGATGAAGAAGAGCTCCACGCCCTGTTCGAGATGGAATGCGAACCACACGGGCAGGTAGGGCGCTTCGTTGTAGACGATCGCACCGATGCAGAGCCGGCGCGGTCTCGACCCCAGCCACTTCATGCCCAATCCGAGTCCTTGATGAAGGTAGCCGGTGGCCGGCTCAAGCAAACACCACGGTCTTGCTGCCGTCCAGCAGGATCCGGTCTTCCACCTGCCAGCGCACCGCGCGCGCCAGCACCTGCCGCTCGAGGTCGCGACCGAGGCGCTTGAGTTCATCCACCGACATGCGGTGCGAAACCCGCGCCACGTCCTGCTCGATGATCGGTCCCTGGTCCAGTTCGGCCGTCACGTAGTGGGCGGTCGCCCCGATGATCTTCACGCCCTTGGTGTAGGCCTGCTGGTAGGGATCGGCACCGACGAAGGCGGGCAGGAAGGAGTGATGGATATTGATGATGCGCTGCGGGAAATGGGCGACCAGCTCCGCCGACAGGATGCGCATGAAGCGCGCAAGGACCAGGAAATCGGCCTCGTCGCGGCACAGGTCGAGAATGCGTTGTTCGGCGGTGTCCTGGACCTCGGCGGTGAACGGGACGTGCTCGAAGCGCACGCCGAAGCCCTCCACCGCACCGCGCAGGTCGGGATGGTTGGAGATCACCAGCGGAATGTCGACGCGCAGCTCGCCGCGCGACCAGCGCCACAGCAGTTCCAGCAGCGCGTGATCGTGCCGTGACACCAGCATCACCATGCGCGGCCGGCGCGCGGCGAAGCTCATGTGCCAGTCCATGGCGAAACGCTGACCGACCACCTCGTCGAAGGCCCGGTTTATCGCGTCCGCGGACAGGTCCAGCGCCGGCGTCTGGAATTCCAGGCGCAGGAAGAAGCGCCCCCCCTGAGCGTCGGAGGAATGCTGGTCCAGTTCGGTGACGTTGGCGCCGTGGTGATACAGGAACGTGGTGACCGCGGACACGATGCCGGGCCGATCCGGACAGGTGACCAGCAGTCGCGCAGTGGTTTCAGGTTGGATGGTCACACGACACTTGGGGACACGAGGCCCGCCATTTCAACGGCGTCGGGCGGATTCGGCAACCATTCGTGCGCGCCGCCCCCGCAGCACCTCGTTCCTACAGCTCTGCCTTGAGCGCCGCGACGAGCTCCGGGAACCAGGGTCCGTTGGCTTTCAGCGCTTCGGCAGCCACGCGCCGCGCATCCTCCCTGCGCCCCAGGCGCTTGAGCGCCCTGACCCGCTGCTGCGCGACGCGAAGCCGGTTTTCGCCGTAGGCACGGGCCGCGGCGCGTTCCAGGTAGGGCAGTGCCTCGGAGGGTCGCTCACGCTCCAGCAGGCTGCGGCCAAAGCGGAACGGGTAGACGTAGTCCTCCGGCCAGGTCGCGATCAGCCGGGGCATCAGCGCGTCGTACTGGTCCCAATGCTCGGCCTGCTCGATGTAGACACGCAGGTTGTCCGCGGCGCTGCGATCGCGGCCGAGGTCGACCGCCAGCCGCCCGCGCAGCTCGTCGGCGGCGCGATCGAGCAGGCGCAGGCGCAGCTCCGGCTCCCCCAGACGCCGATACAGGTCGGCCAGCGCAAGCACGATGCTGCGCTCGTCCGCGCAGCCGTTCTGGCTGCCGAAGACGCCGTTCGCGACCAGCGCCTCCAGCGGCGGGCGCTGCGCACGCAGCAGGGCATCGGGAGCGGCGGGCTCGCCCAGGCAGGCCTGATAGCGCTGCATCTCGTAGGGCAGCTCGCAACCGGCCTTGGCGAACACCGCCGGCGCCACCAGCGCGCAGTTCGGCGCATCGTGCACCTCGGCGGCTTCCATCAGCCGCAACCGCGCCAGGCGATCGTTCAGATCCGGGTCGGGTTCATACGCGCGGCGGACCGGCCCAGGCAGATCGTAGAACCAGCGCAGGCCTTCGTCGGCGGCATTGCGCGCGTGAAACGCGGCCAGCGCGGCCTCGGTTGCCTGGCGCCCCTTGCTGCCGCCGGCGGTGGCGGCCTTGCGCAGCTCATCGAGCCGCGCGCCCGGCGCGAGGAAGCCTTCCATCCTCGCGTAGAACACGTCGCGCTTCTGTTCGCCCAGGATCCGCCCGACCTCGACGCCGTCGGCATCGAGCACCACGTAGGCAGGCAGCGGCTTGAGATTCCAGGCCTCCATCTGCGCGGCACCCTGCGGGCTGTCGGCATCGAGCTCGACGACCATCGCGCGCCGCTTGAGTTCGTCCCACTCGATGCCGATGTGGACGTGACGCGCCATGTAGTAGCAGGAGTAGCACCAGGGCGCCCGGAACTCGACCAGGGTCGGCAACCGTCGCTTGGCCGCCAGGGCCAGCGCCTCGCGCAGCTCCGGTGCCATTGCCGGCTTGGTCTGGGCAGCGACGGCGGCCGGATTTCCGGCCAGCCACCAGAGCAGCATCAGGGCGAAGCAGGCGGGCAACCGGGACATGCGGGCGGACCTCCTCGTTCCAGGCGGGGCCGTATGCGGGCGCATGCGGCCGGGCGGCAGACATCGTATCCGGCGCCGGATTCCGGCGCGCGGACGTCAGTGGCCGCGGTAGGCGACCTCGCCGGCGCGCTGGATCGGGCAAGGCCGGGCACATCTTGCCGGCCTGCTGCCATGACACCGGCAACCGGATCACGGGGCGCCCGGCGACTTCCACGGCGGCGGCTATTCGAGCAGGCGCTGGCGCAGCTGCTCGCGTTCGTCGTCGCCGAGTCCCAGGGCCTCGCGCAGGTAACGGTCCTCGCCGCCCCAGCCCGCATCGATCGCCTCCAGCGCGGCGGACAGGTACTCGGGCGAGGCCGCACTGACCGCGGCGTAGGCGCCGGGGTCCACCTGGCGATGGAACAGGTGCCAGAGTTCGCGACGATTGCGATCGCTGATGACGTAGTCGGCCATGACCGCGTCGCGCGCCACGCCCAGGCTCAGCAGGATGATGGCGGCGGCGAAGCCGGTGCGGTCCTTGCCGCTGGCGCAGTGCACCAGGAAGGGCAGCGCGTCCGGCTCGAGCATGGCCGCGAACATCCGCGCGTAATACTCGGTGTGGACCGTTGCCAGCGCGCGGTAGTGATCGCACATGTAGGCGCGCACCCCCTCCGCGGACAATTCGCCCCGGTTCACCGCATCCCAGGCCGCCTGCGTCCCCCGGGGCGTGAACCCCAGGCCGAGGGATCGCGGTGGCGAACTCTGCGGCAAGCGGTTCGGCCATCGCTCGCGTTCGTGATCGGCGCGGAAGTCGCACACGGTGCGGATGCCGAGTGTGGAAAAGCGCTCGAGATCGACATCGGTGAACTGCCACAGCGCGTCGGAGCGGTACAGGCGCTGACGCGCGACGCGGCGCCCATCGCGCGTCGGCTGGCCCCCGAAATCGCGGAAGTTGATCGCGCCCTCGAAGCCGGACCGGTCCTCGGTCAGACGGGTGTCGGAGCTCATGGGTGGCAGGCCTGGATCACGGGGAACATTGTTCTACAATCCCGTAGAACTATACCCAGCCCGCGACGCCGCACCCAACGGTCGACGCGAGGAATGGCAATACAGGCATGAGGAGAATCAATGGCCCGACTATTCGTGGATACCGACAAGTTCGCCGACGGCGAAGGCCCGCCGATCGTGGACGCCTTCCACAGCGCACTGAAGGACCTCGTGCGACGCCGGCTCGACGAGTCCGGCGGC
>CAMLNE010000369.1 GCA_946481265.1 uncultured Panacagrimonas sp.
GATTCGGCCAGGTCGATCTCGATCGTGCCGCCCTCGGGCAGACGCGAGATGCCGTGCAGCACGGCGTTCTCCACCAGCGGCTGCAGCACCAGCCGGGGCAGCGGCAGTCGCCAGGGCAGCGGGTCCTGTTTGTGCCATTCGACCCGCAGGCGCGCTCCGAGCCGAAGCGACTCGATCGCCAGGTAGCGCTCGGCCAGCTCGACCTCCTCGGCCAGGCTGGATTCGACCTCGCCGGCCTGGAGCGCGGCCCGGAACAGGTCGGACAGGTCGAGCACCACGCGCTCGGCGGTCTTCGGGTCGCTGCGCACGAGCCCGGCGATCGTGTTCATGCTGTTGAACAGGAAGTGCGGGCGGATCCGCGCCTGCAGCGCGTCGACCTCGGCGCGGGCGCTGGCGCGGACCTGATCGCGCCAGGCTTCCACCGCGTACAGGTAGGGCAGCACCGCCGCCAGGACCAGCACGGTGAGCGCGGCGCTGCCAAAGGCGAAGCGCTGCACGGTCACGGCCTCGGGCACCAGTCCCGCGCCCAGGTTGGTGTCGATCAGATACAGCAGCGCCGCGCCGCCCGCCGCGACCGAGGCCCCGAGCAGCAGGGCGAGCGCACCGCCGAGCGCGCGCGGCAGTCGCGAGAGCCGCCGCCGGGCCACGCACAGCAACACCGCCACGGTCAGCGCCAGCCACAGGGCGAAACCGCTGCCCGAGACGAACCGGTTCAGATTCCAGGGCGCGCCACCGTCCGGGGCCAGCGCCACGACCAGCACCACCATTTCCGCCACCCCGAACAGCACCGCCAGCCGGCTGAGCCGGCACAGATCCGGCAGCCAGGGCGCGGGTGCGTCGCCGGCCATCAGCCTTGCGCGAAGCGCCGCGACATCCAGGCCGAGAGCGCGCCGATTTCCTCGGCGCACACCTGGTGCGCCATCGGCCACGCGTGCCAGTCGACGTCGAATCCGGCGTCGCGCAGCGCATCGCGGCTGCGCTTGCCGCCGGTGTACGGCACCACCGGATCGTGCAGGCCGTGGGCCATGAAGATCGGCTGCGTGCGGGCCTGTGCGGTCAGCGGCTGCAGGGTCGCCGCGCCCAGCGGCAGGTAGGTGGAGAGCGCGATCAGGCCGGCCAGCGGCTCGCGCCGGCGGATGCCCGCCGCCAGGGCGATCGCGCCGCCCTGCGAGAACCCGGCCAGGAACACGCGCGCAGGCGGCACCCCGCGCTCGCCCTCGCGCGCGATCAGCGCAGCGACCTGTGCGATCGACTGGTCCACGCCCTCGGCGTCGGCGCGATTGGACAGGTCCATGTCGCGGATGTCGTACCACGCGCGCATCCGGGCACCGCCGTTGATCGTCACCGCGCGCACCGGCGCATGCGGGAAGACGAACCGGATCGCCGGCCACTCCGGCCGCAGCAGCTCGGGCACGATCGGGACGAAATCGTTGCCATCCGCGCCCAGGCCGTGCAGCCAGATCACGCTCCAGCCCGGCGCCTCGCCGGTGCTGCGTTCGATGGTTTCGGGAAGCTCGACGGGCATATCAGCCATGCAGGGATCGGTAGCAACAGCGATGGGAGGGACCAAAGGTATCGTGAGCGCGCCGTTTCGGCGCCCCCGTGGGTCGCCGGGGTCGGGTGCCTTCGACTTTCGATCCGGTTCAGCCGAAAAGCAAATCGCCGGCAGATCTGCCCCGGCCGGGCTGAACCCGGCGCCGGTTTCCGCTAGGCTGGCATATTCCCTGCCCCGCCCGCCTGCCCGATGTCACCCCCCAGCCTCAAGACCCGCCAGCGCCTGTCGGAAGTCCGCTACGAAATCCGCGGTGAACTGGCCCGGCGCGCCCGCGAACTGGAGGCCCAGGGCCGCACCCTGATCAAGCTCAATATCGGCAATCCGGGGGCGTTCGGATTCCGTGCGCCGGACCACCTGCAGCGCGCGATCGCCGACCACATCGCGCATACCGACCCCTACACCCACCAGCAGGGGCTGCCGGAGGCACGCGAGGCGGTTGCCGCCTTCCACAAGGCGCGCGGCACGCCGAACGCGTCGCCCGAGCGCGTCTTCATCGGCAACGGTGTCAGCGAACTGATCGACATCTCGCTGCGCGCACTGCTCAACCCGGGCGACGAGGTGCTGCTGCCCTCGCCGGACTATCCGCTGTGGAGCGCGGCGACGATCCTCAACGACGGCCGTCCGGTGTATTACCGCTGCACGCCCGAGGACGGCTTCCTGCCCGACCCGGACCAGATCTAATCGCTGGTGTCCGCGCGCACCCGCGCGATCGTGCTGATCAATCCGAACAACCCCACCGGTGCGAACTACCCGCGCGCGCTGCTCGAGCGCATCGTCGCGATCGCGCACAAGCACGGCCTGCTGCTGATGGCCGACGAGATCTACGACGGCATCCTCTACGACGGCCATCGTTTCGAGCCGATCGCGCCGGTGGCCGGCGAGGTGCCCTGCCTGAGCTTCGGCGGCCTGTCCAAGGTGCACCGGGCCTGCGGCTGGCGCGTGGGCTGGGCGGTGCTCAGCGGCGATCCGCTGGCCAGCGGCGATTTCCACCACGCCATGGACCTGCTCGGCGCGCTGCGCCTGTGCGCCAACGTGCCGGGGCAGTTCGCGATCGAACAGGCGCTGCACGGCGCCGACACCATCGGCGCGCTGTGCCAGCCGGGCGGACGGCTGTACGAGACCCGGCGCGCGCTGATCGAAAGCTGCCAGGCCAGCGAACACCTGTCCCTGGTCGCGCCGCAGGGCGCGCTGTACGGTTTCCCCGGCGTGGTCGGCGACGCGGCGCGCGGCTTCGACGACCATGCCTTCGCGCTGGAGATGCTCGAGACCGAGGATGTGCTGATCGTGCCCGGCTCCAGCTTCAACGTGCCCTATCGCAACCGCTTCCGGGTCACGCTGCTGCCCGAGGCCGCGGTGCTGCGGGAAGTCTTCGCCCGCATCGACCGGGTCCTGTCGCGGCGCGCCGAGGCGGCGGGCAAGGTCGTCCCGCTGAAGGTCGGCGCGAAGTCTGCAGCGTGATCCCCCGCCGGCGATGCCCGCCGGAGGCGATGTGACCGGACTGTCCTACCTCGCGCTCGGCGATTCCTACACCATCGGCGAAGGCGTCCCGGCCGACGCACGCTGGACCCATCAGCTCGCCGCCGCGCTGCGCGACGCGGGCATTGCGCTGCACGACCCGCGCACGATCGCCATGACCGGCTGGACGACCGATGAGCTGGATGCGGCGATCGATGCCGAGGCGCCGGCGAGCGACTACGACCTGGTCACGCTGCTGATCGGCGTGAACAACCAGTACCGCGGGCGCGACCTCGACAACTACGCGGCCGAATTCGAGCGCCTGCTGGCGCGCGCGATCGGCTTCGCCGGCGGCCGGCCGGAGCGGGTGGTGGTGCTGTCGATTCCGGACTGGGGCTCTACCCGATTCGGCGCCGGCAGCGGGCGCGCCCTGGCGCAGGTATCGGCAGAACTGGACGCCTACAACGCCTCCGCGCGCGCGGTCTGCGCCAGGCACGGCGTCGCCTTCGTCGACATTACGCCGCTCAGCCGCGAATGTGGTGGCGGCGAGTCAATGCTCGCCGCCGACGGCCTGCATCCGGGGCCGGCGATGTACGCGCGTTGGGCCCAGCGGGCGCAGCCTGCGGTGCGCGCGGCAGTGTCGAACGGCACATAGTACGCCGCTGGCCCGCGCGTCCCGGTGCGGGTGCG
>CAMLNE010000370.1 GCA_946481265.1 uncultured Panacagrimonas sp.
TTCGGGGCGCTGCAGATGGCGGCGACGACGCCAGGACCAGGCGCTGAGCTGGCGCTTGGAGAATCGCTGCGCGAGCGACAGCTGCGGTTCGAACGGCAGGTGCAGGTCCGAGACGTGCGCCAACGTGACCGGGTTCATCGATAATCCGCGAAATCCTGAGCCTGTCGATCATGCCATACGCCCTGCAGCCCTCCCGCGGCGCCCTTTCCTCGTGAGCGCGCCGGTCACCGGCCGCGTGGTCGGCCATTCGCCGCTGCAGATCTGGAGCCTGCCCAGCAGCACGCGCCTGCAGCGCCAGCTCGCGCGCTTCGGCGTGGGCATGGATGCACCGGGTGCGGCGCGCACGGTGCTGCTGCGCGCCGACTGGGTGTACGACGACGCCATCGTGCGCGGGCTGTGCAGCGCCGAGGCGGATCTCGAACTGCTCGCGCCGGACGGCAGCCTGATCGCGGCCAACGTGCCGACCTCGGCCGCGCGGGACGCCGAGGCGGTTCTGGCGCTCGGGCGGCCGGGCATCCCCGGTACGCGCGCCGTGTCGGCCGACGATCTTGCCGACGGCTACAACGACGCCCTGCGCAAGCGCGAACCGCCCTTCCTCATGCCGCTGACGGCCGAGACCCTGCCGGCGATCGAGCACCGCGTGTTCGGCGCTTCCTACAAGGGCGTCACCGACATCGTCACGCTCTACCTGTGGCCGGCGCCGGCGCGCGCCGTCACGCGCCTGTGCGCGCGGCTCGGCATCACCCCCAACCAGGTCACCAGCGCCAGCTTCGTGCTCGTGCTGCTGGCGATGTGGGCGTTCTGGACCGGCCATTACGGCTGGGGCCTGCTCGCGGCCTGGCCGATGACCTTCCTCGACACCGTCGACGGCAAGCTCGCGCGCGTCACGCTCACCTCCTCGAAGCTGGGCAACGTGTTCGACCACGGCATCGACCTGATCCATCCGCCCTTCTGGTGGTGGGCCTGGATCGTGGGCCTGTCCGCCGCGCACCTGCCGCTGGTGGAGCCGGGGTTCATCCTCACGGTCATCGTCGCGGGCTACGTGCTGCAGCGCATCGAGGAAGGCATCTTCATGGCCGCCTTCGGCATGGACATGCATGTGTGGAGGCGCTTCGACAGCCTGTTCCGGCTGGTCACGGCACGGCGCAATCCCAACCTGGTCATCCTCACCGTCGCCGTGCTGATCGGGCGCCCGGACTGGGGCATCGAACTCGTCGCGGCCTGGGTCGCGATCTGCCTGCTGGTGCATGCGCTGCGCATCCTGCAGGCGGCGTGGGTGCGCCGTCAGGGTCCGCTGCGGTCCTGGCTGGCGGCCTGAGACCCGGATGGGCGGCGACGCGCTGCGCGCCCTGCTCGACGCCGAGCTGACGCGTCCGGTACCGGCCCCGGTGGCCGCGCTGGCGGCGGCGCTCGCCGCGCGCGCCGGCGGCGCCGCGGCCGCCGTCCTGTACTACGGCTCCACGCTTCGCCACGACACGCTCGACGGCGTGCTCGACTTCTACGTGTTGCTGGACCGCGTCGAGGCCTGGCCCGGCGCCCGCCTGGCAGCGCTGGCCAATCGCCTGCTGCCACCCAATGTCGGCTACCACGCGGATACCGGCGCCAGCACCGACGGCGCGCCGCCGCTGCGCGCCAAGTACGCGGTCATGAGCAGCGCCCAGTTCGCCGCGCGCATGTCGATGCAGACGCTGGACACGACGCTGTGGGCGCGTTTCTCGCAGCCCTGCATCTGCGCCTGGTCACGCAGCCCCGCCGATGTCGCGGCGATCGGCGACAGCATCGCCGCCGCGGTGATCACCGCGGCGCAGTGGGCGGCGCGATTGGGGCCGGCGCAGGGCACGCCGTCGGCGTACTGGCGCGCGTTGTACGCGGCGACCTACGCCGCCGAGTTGCGCGTGGAGAAGACCTCCCGCGGCACCGACCTGGTCGATCGCGACCTCGCGCGCTATGCCGCCCTGCTGCCGCTGGCCTGGACGGCCGCTGGCCTGGGGCATGGCGTCGAGGCGGAGGGCGGCCTGGTCCCGGCGCTTGCCCCTACCGAACGCGCCCGCGCCGCCCGGCGCTGGGCCTGGCGTCGCCGCCTGGGCAAGCCGATCAACCTGCTGCGCCTGCTCAAGGCGGCACTGACCTTCGACGGCGCGGCCGACTACGTGGCCTGGAAGGTGGAGCGCCACAGCGGCGTGCAGCTGCAGCTCAGCGACTGGCAGCGTCGCCACCCGCTGCTCGCCGCGCCGGGCATCTACCTGCAGCTGCGCCGCCGCGGCGTCCTGCGCTGAGCGCCGCCGCGCTTCTTCAGGCCGGACGGCCGAGGAAATCGGCGATGGCGTCGGCACCGCGCGCCGCGGAGGCAGCGCCGGGCTCGATGCCGAAGGTGTCGGCCACATAGGCGACCTGGGCCTCGGCGAACCGGTCGGGCCGCTCGAACGCGGTGGCCAGGGCCGCGGCGAGGGCGCCCTCGTCGTCGATGACCTGGCCGAGCCTCCAGAAGGCATAGCTGGGATCGTCGCGCCAGTCGACGCCGTGCGCGTTCACGAACACGCAGGGTCGCGGACGGGCCACGAACTCGGCGACCTGGCTGCTGACGTCACCCAGGTAGAGGTCGGCCGCCCGCACATAGCTCATGTCGATGCTGTGCACGCTGCCCAGGTCGATGCGCAGGTGGGCGCAGTCCCTGAACCGGTCGAAGGCGCGCTGCCGGCGCGCCGTGGGCGGGTCGAACAGGCGCACGTGCGGGGCGAAGATCAGGTTGTAGCGCTCGCTGCGCGCGAAGAAGTCGAGGATCGCCTCGCCGTGCACCGGCCAGGACGACAGCTCGGGTTCGAAGTGCGGGTTGTAGAGCACCGTGGGCCGGTCGTTGTCGAACCAGCGGCGCGGCTCGCGAGGCGTCATCAGCCAGTCGAACTTGGCATAGACCCCGGTGGTGTAGTGGCCGTCGCGGATCAGCCCCGCACCGAGCAGGCGCTGCTCGATCTTGCGGCCCGCCAGCAGTACGTAGTCGAATTGGCAGATGTCCCGGGCGAAGCCGATGGCGCGGTCGCCGGCGCCGTGGCGCGTCCAGATCATTCGCGCCCCGCCCACCCCGATCCGCCGCATGAACAGGGAGGTGCGCTCGGGCGTCACGATCGCGTCGAAACCGCGCAGGTACGTGCGGTTCTTGTACATGGTCCGCTTCTTGGAGCCGGAACGGTCCCATGCGAGCGGACGCGCAAGCGCGTCGACCGTCACCGGCGCGCCCGGCGCATGCCGGGCCAGCAGCTCGCGAAGGAAGTCGACATGCGCCGGCGTGGCGCCCGCGGCGTGGACCTCGATGTCCGCATGGCGCATCGCCAATTGCGCCGCGATGGGCAACGAGTGGAAGACTTGGTGCAGCTGGCCGAAGTACGGAAAGACCACTCTCATCTGAGCGGGCGAGTCACTCGTGACAGGTTCTTGTTGGACAGCGGCCATCGACCGCGGCAGCGCGAATGTTACGGCAGCGCCTGCCGTTTTCATCCGGGACACCGGGTCTTCGACCGCCTTGGCTTGCTCGTCTGTCCAGCGGGCGGCGCATCGACGACGCGCCGCTCCGGCCGCCTTGTCGACACCGCGCCCGCGGGGTCCGCCCACGGCTCGCTGAAAGCTTGCCGTCAGTTTCGCATGTTGCGGGCGCGTCGCACTTATCATCGGGGCGCTCGATCG
>CAMLNE010000371.1 GCA_946481265.1 uncultured Panacagrimonas sp.
AGGTCTATGTGATGACCGCCTGGGGCTGCAATCTGGGCGGACCGGTGTCGCTTGAGACGGTCGTGGATGCCTTCCGTCACGCCATCGGCCTGTTCCGCGAGCGCAAGCTGCCGCTGCCGCCGCTGTACCTGGCCGACACCATGGGCTGGGCCAACCCCGAGGAGGTCAAGCGCCGCATCGGCGCGGTGCGCGAGCTAGCCCCCGAAGCGAAGATCGGCCTGCACCTGCACGACACCCGTGGACTGGGCGGAGCCAACGTCTACGCCGCGCTGTCGATGGGCGTGAGCCTGCTCGACGGCTCGGTCGCCGGCCTCGGCGGCTGCCCCTTCGCCGGCCACAAGGCGCGCCAGTCCTCGGGAAACATCTGCACCGAGGACATGGTGTTCATGTGCCACGAATTGGGCATCGAGACCGGCATCGACCTGGAAAAGCTGATCGAGGCCTCGCGCATGGCCGAGGAGATCATCGGCCGCCCGCTGATGGGTCGCGTGATGCACAGCGGCTCGCTCAAGGCATTCCGCGAGGGCAAGAAGGCCGATAGCGCCTGCGTGTCGGTCCCCTAGCCAAACCCAAGCCCGCAAGGAGAACGACGATGGGACGTGTACAGGACAAGGTGATTCTGGTCAGCGGCGGCGCCATGGGCATGGGCCGCACGCATTGCGAGCTGCTGGCGCGCGAGGGCGGGCAGATCATCGTCAGCGACATGAACGTCGAACTCGGCGAGCAGGTCGCTGCCGGCATCCGCAAGGCCGGTGGCCGCGCGGAATTCCAGTCGCTCAACGTCACCGACGAGGCGCAGTGGAAAGCCGTGGTGGGCGGCGCCATCGCGCGCTACGGTCGCATCGACGTGCTGGTGAACAACGCCGGCATCCTGCTGATGAAGCCGGTGCACGAAACCACGACCGAAGAATGGGACCGCGTGTTCAACGTCAACGTGCGCGGCTGCTTCTTCGGCATCCGCGCCGTGGTCCCCGCCATGCAGAAGGCGGGCGCAGGTTCCATCATCAATATTTCCTCGATCTACGGGCTGATCGGCGCGCCCGGCGCCACCGCCTACCAGGCCTCGAAGGGCGCGGTGCGGCTGATGGCAAAGTCCTGCGCCGTGGACCTGGCGCCGTTCAAGATCCGGGTGAATTCGGTCCACCCCGGCGTCATCGACACGCCGATGACGAAGGATCTTTTGACCCAGCCCGAGTTCCGCTCCCAGGCGCTGGCCATGACGCTGACCGGTCGTGCCGCGCGCCCGGAGGAGGTCTCGCAGGCCGTGCTGTTCCTGGCCTCAGATGAATCGTCCTACGTCGTCGGCGCCGAACTGGTCGTCGATGGCGGCTACACCACGATGTGACGCCCCTCCTCCACTGCGGACGCCTCACATGAACGAGATGTCGTTTCTCACCGAAGACCACCTTCGCTTCCGCGACAGCCTGCGGCGATTCATCGACACCGAGGTGGTGCCGAAGGCCGACAGCTGGGAGGACGCCGGCATGGTGCCGCGCGAGGTGCTGCGCCAGCTGGGCGAGCTTGGCTATCTGGGCATCCGCTACCCGGCGGCCTACGGCGGCGCGGAGCTGGACACGGTGTACAGCGCCATCCTGGCCGAGGAACTGGGCCGATCGAGCTATGGCGGCTTCGCCGTGACAGTGCTGGTGCACACCGACATGGCCTCGCCGCACCTCGGCAACTTCGGCAGCCCCGAGCAGCTGGCCCGCTGGATGCCGGGCATCATCGCCGGCAGCACGATCTGCGCGGTGGCCGTCACCGAGCCGGATGCCGGCTCCGATGTCGCCGGCATCAAGACCCGTGCGCTGCGCGAGGGCGATCACTACGTACTCAGCGGCAGCAAGATGTTCATCACCAACGGCGTCCACGGCGATCTGTACTTCGTCGCTGCCAAGACCGACGCCACGGTCAAGGGTTCGCGCGGCATCTCGATCTTCGCGGTGGAAAAGGGCACGCCGGGCTTCCACGTCGGCCGCAGCCTGAAGAAGACCGGCTGGCTCAGTTCCGACACCGCCGAGCTGGTGTTCGAGGGCTGCCGCGTGCCGGCAGCAAACCTGATCGGCGGCGAGAACAAGGGCTTTTATTCGATCATGCGCAACTTCCAGAACGAGCGCATCGTGCTCGGCGCGCAGGCCATGGGCGAGGCGCAGAAAGCGCTGGATCTGGCCGTGGATTACGTGCGCACCCGCAAGGCCTTCGGCGCCGTGCTGTGGGACAAGCAGACCATCCGCCAGCGTCTGGCGATGCTGTCGGCCAAGGTCGCGGCCGGCCGCCAGCTGGCGTATCACTCGGCGTGGCTCGATGCGCAGGGTCGCGACTGCGTCAAGGAAGTCTCGATGGTCAAGGCCTACTGCGGCGAACTGGTGAACGAGGTGATGTACACCTGCCAGCAGTTCCACGGTGGCATGAGCTACGTGCGCGAAACCGCCATCGAACGCATGGCGCGCGATGCGCGCATCCAGTCCATCGGCGGTGGTGCCACCGAGGTCATGCTCGAAGAAGTGGCCAAGCGACTTTGAACGCGACGACCGCCCAGACAGCCGTGGTGCCGGACAACCTCGTCGAGGTCGCGCCGGACATCCTGCGCCTGCGCCTGCCGCTGGACGAGGGCATCGATCACGTCAACGTGTATCTGGTTCGCGACGGCGCGGGCTGGCTGCTGTTCGATACCGGCGTCGATACCGCGGACGCGCGCGCCTGCTGGCAACGGCTGCTGGCCGGCCCACTGTCAGGCGGGCTGAGCCGCATCATGGTGTCGCATCATCACCCCGATCACTTGGGCCTCGCGCGCTGGCTGCGCGAGCGCACCGGCGCCATCGTGTACCTGCGCCCGGAAGAACGCGACTCGGCCGAGCAGACCGCACTGCCCACGCCCAAGGCGATGGATGCCTGCCGCAGCTACTTCGGGCTGCACGGCATGGACGAGGACGACGCCACCGCCATCACGAGCGACCTGCTGCGCCGATTCATGGCCTGCGATACGTACTTCCAGTCTCAGACGCTCGAACACGGCGAGGTGCTGCAGGTCGGCCGCTACCGCTTCGATGTGCTGGTGCAGGGCGGGCACAGCGTCGCGCAGTTCTGCCTGCACGAACCCACTGCCGGCCTGCTGCTGACCGGTGACCAGTTGCTGGAACGCATCACGCCGAATCTCAGCCTGCTGCCTTGGGGCGACCGACATCCGCTGCGCCACTACCTCGCAAGTCTCGAGCAGACCGCAGCACTGGACCTGCGCTGCGTGCTGCCCGCGCATCACGGCGTGTATGCCGGCGGAGTGGCCCGCGCGCGTGGACTGATCCGCCATCACGAACGCGCACTGGAACGCTTCCGCGCGCAGCTGCAGCCCGGCATGAAAGCCATGGACGTCGCGACCGCCGTGTACGGCCGGCGCCGCAACGTGCTCGACCGCTTTCTCGCGCTCACCGAATCCCTGGCCCACCTTCAGTATCTCGAAGCGCAGTCGCAAATCAGCCAGGACGCCGACGCGCACTGGTATCCGCGACTCCCTGTCGCGGCGCGCACTTCCGCCGTTGCCAGAACCCTATGAAGATTCCTCACGACGTTACCGCCTGGGCCCATTTTCTGGCGTTCGCGCCCTACACCGCCCGGCTCGGCATCGAGGTCGTC
>CAMLNE010000372.1 GCA_946481265.1 uncultured Panacagrimonas sp.
GGCGGCGGCGCAATCGCTGGTCGAGGCGCGCTGCGGCGATCCCTTCTCCCTGCTGGGCCTGCACGAGGTCGCGCAGGGGGTCGCACTGCGCGTGTTCCTGCCCGGCGCGCTGCGCGTCACCGCGCTGCTGCCCGCGGCGCCGGGCGAGCGGGCGCTGGAGCCCGGGCCGGTGCCCGGCCTGTTCGTCACGCTGCTGGAACGGCGCCTGCCCTACCGGCTGCGCATCGAGTGGCCGCAGGGCAGCCAGGAAACCGAGGATCCCTACGCCTTCGGCACGCTGCTCGACGAGGGCGCGCTCAAGCTGTTCGCCGCCGGCCTGCATCCGCAGCTGGGCCACGTGCTCGGCGCGCAGGCGATGCAGGTGGACGGTGTGGCCGGCGTGCGCTTCGCGGTGTGGGCGCCCAATGCACGGCGCGTCTCGGTGGTCGGCGACTTCAACACCTGGGACGGACGCCGGCACCCGATGCGTCTGCGCATGGAGGCCGGCGTGTGGGAGCTGTTCGTTCCGCGCCTGGGTCCCGGCGAGCTGTACCAGTACGAGATCCTCGGCCCGCACGGCCTGTTGCCGCTCAAGCTCGATCCGGTCGCCGGGCAGGTGCAGGCAGCGCCGCATACCGCCAGCCGGGTGGCGGATCCCGGCCCCTTCGAATGGGCGGACGGCGAGTGGATGGCGCGACGCCCGCAGCACCAGTCGCGGCGCGCGCCGCTGAGCATCTACGAGGTCCACGCCGGATCCTGGCGGCGGGACGCGCCGGACGCGACGGACTGGAACGGGCTGGCCGACAGCCTGGTGCCGTATGTCGCGGGACTCGGCTTTTCGCACATCGAGCTGTTGCCGGTCAGCGCGCATCCCTTCGGCGGCTCCTGGGGCTACCAGCCGCTCGGCCTGTACGCCCCGCACGCGCCGCTGGGCACGCCGCACCAGCTGCGGCAGTTCATCGACCGCTGCCATGCCAACGGCCTGGGCGTGATCGTGGACTGGGTGCCCGCGCATTTCCCCAGCGATGCGCACGGCCTGGCGCGCTTCGACGGCACCGCGCTCTACGAGCATGCCGATCCGCGCGAAGGCTTCCACCACGACTGGAACACGCTGATCTACAACCTGGGACGCAACGAGGTGCAGGCCTACCTGATCGGCAGCGCCCTGCACTGGCTCGACGCGTACCACGTCGACGGCCTGCGCGTGGACGCGGTGGCCTCGATGCTCTACCGCGACTACTCGCGGCGCGAAGGCCAGTGGGTCCCCAACCGGCACGGCGGCCGCGAGAACCTGGAGGCGATCGATTTCCTGCAGCGCTTCAACCGCGCCGTGCACGCACGCCATCCCGGCGTGCTGACCATCGCCGAGGAATCCACCGCCTGGCCCGGTGTCACGCGTCCGGTCGAGCAGGGCGGACTGGGCTTCGACTTCAAGTGGAACATGGGCTGGATGCACGACACGCTGCGCTATGCCGGGCGTGACCCGGTGCACCGCGCCTACGCCCACGACGACATCGGCTTCGGCCTGGTCTACGCCTTCTCCGAGCACTACGTGCTGCCGCTGTCGCACGACGAGGTCGTGCACGGCAAGCGCTCGCTGCTCGGGCGCATGCCCGGCGACGACTGGCAGCGCTTCGCCACCCTGCGCGCCTACTACGGCTTCATGTGGGCGCACCCCGGCAAGAAACTGCTGTTCATGGGCGGCGAGCTGGCCCAGCAGGCGGAGTGGAACCACGACATCGGCCTCGACTGGGCCGCGCTGGAGGGCGACTCGCCGCAGGCCGGCTGGCGCCGCGGCGTGCAGCGGCTGATCGGCGACCTCAACCGCCTGCTGTGCAGCGAACCGGCGCTGCACTCGGCCGACGCCGAGCCGGCGGGCTTTTCCTGGATCGTCGGCGACGACCGCGCGCAGAGCGTGTTCGTGTTCTGCCGCCACGCGCACGACCGGCAGGGCCCGCCCTTGCTGGCCGCGATCAATTTCACGCCGGTGCCGCGCCACGGCTACCGCGTCGGCGTGCCTTGCGGCGGCTACTGGCGCGAGCGCCTGAACACCGACGCGCGCGAGTACGGCGGCTCGGGCGTGGGCAATCGGGGTGGCGTCCAGGCGCAGGCGCAGCCCAGTCACGGCCAGGCGCACAGCATCGAGCTGAGCCTGCCGCCGCTGGCGACGGTCTGGCTGCAACCCGCGGGCGGGACTGCGCATGCCTGAGCACATCGCCCCGATGCAGCCCTGCCAGCCCGGGCCGCTGGGCGCGCACTGGGACGGCCGCGGCTGCCACTTCTCGGTGTTCTCGGCACACGCCGACGCCATCGAGCTGTGCGTGTTCGACGCCGCCGGTCGCCACGAGCTGGCACGCCGCCGCCTGCCCGACTGTACCGACGGTGTCTGGCACGGCTACCTGCCCGGAGCGCGTCCCGGCCTGCTCTACGGCTATCGCGCCTATGGTCCCTACCAGCCCGAGCGCGGGCACCGCTTCAACCCGCACAAGCTGCTGCTGGATCCCTACGCGCGCCAGCTCTGCGGCGAGCTGCGCTGGCACGACGCGCTGTACGGCTATCGCCTGGGATCGCCGCGCGCGGACCTCTCCTTCGACCGCCGCGACAGCGCCGCCTACATGCCCAAGGCCGTGGTCAGCACCGATCACTTCGACTGGGCCGGCGATCATCCGCCGCGCGTGCCCTGGTCCGACACGGTGATCTACGAGCTGCACCTGCGTGGCTACACGCGCCTGCGCCAGGACATCCTCGAACACGATCGCGGCACCTTCGGCGCGCTGGGCACGCCGCAGGTGATCGACTACCTGCGCGGCCTGGGCATCACGGCGGTCGAACTGCTGCCGATCCACGCCTTCGCGCGCGACCGTCACCTGCTCGAGCGCGGGCTCACCAACTACTGGGGCTACAACACCCTGGCGTGGTTCGCGCCGGACCCGGCCTACCTGTCCGACGGCACGCTCGGGCAGGTGAAGTGGGCGGTGCAGCGCCTGCATGCGGCGGGCATCGAGGTGCTGCTCGACGTGGTGTTCAACCACAGCTGCGAGGGCAGCGAGCTGGGGCCGACGCTGAGCCTGCGCGGGCTCGACAACCGCACCTACTACCGCCTGCACCCGGAGCATCCGCGCCACACCATCAACGACACCGGCTGCGGCAACACGCTGGACTTCCGTCATCCGCGGGTGATCCAGCTGGCGATGGATGCGCTGCGCTGCTGGGTGAACGAATTCCACGTCGACGGCTTCCGCTTCGACCTGGGCGTCACGCTGGGGCGCGAGACCTACGGCTTCGATCCCGGCGCCGGCTTCTTCGACGCCCTCATGCAGGACCCGGTACTCGGCCGGGTCAAGCTGATCTCCGAGCCCTGGGACGTCGGCCCCGGCGGCTACCAGCTGGGCAACCATCCGCCGGGCATGGCCGAGTGGAACGGGCGCTTCCGCGACGACGTGCGCCGCTACTGGCGCGGCGACGACGGCATGCGGGGTGCGCTGGCCGCGCGCCTGCAGGGCTCGGCCGACCTGTTCGACCACCATCGCCGGCGGCCCTGGGCGAGCATCAACTTCATCACCGCCCACGACGGCTACACGCTTCAGGACCTGGTCAGTCACGAGCAGAAGCACAACCAGGACAACGGCGAGGACAACCGCGA
>CAMLNE010000373.1 GCA_946481265.1 uncultured Panacagrimonas sp.
GGAGTCCTTCTGAACCGGCCTCAGGCTGCCGAGCTGTCTGGAGCCTTCGCATCGGCGGAATCACGAGCACCCCGCGGACAGCACGAGGGTCACGTCGCCCTCATCTGCCTGCCCGATCCCGATAGCGAACAGACGCACCGCGTCGCCGCCGCGCCTCAGCGACCGAGGCGGGTGAGCGACTGGGTGGTCAGATAGAGGCTGTACGCATCGCCCTTGTCCTCGAACGTCGTCTTGTAGCCGCCCCGCACTTCATTGACGTGGTTGAGCAGGGACATGCGGTTGTTCTGGATGTCGTGGCTGAGCACGTGCGTCCAGCACCAGGCCGGCTTGCCATTCGGTTCCTTGAAGACCGCGTCGCCATCCTTGAACTGCGACATGCCGGGCTCGAACGACTTCCAGATGTTGCCGCGACGATCTCGGGTTACGTAGCCGAAGAACTGCCCGTTCCGCGCATCGATGTACACCGTCTTCTTGCTGACCGGGGCACGTGGATAACCGGTGGGCTCGGCTTCGAGCACGATCGCCTCGGGAATCAGTTCCCGATAGGTCTCGAAGAACGTTTTCCCCTTTGCACCGCCATGGCGTGACTTCTCCCAGTTGGGGCGCGAGCCCAGCCAATTTCCCGAGGTGGAGCCAAGCATCGGTTGGCGCGCCACGATCTTGTAGTTGCCCCAGGTCAGCATTGGGTCGCCCGCGCCCCAGGCATCGGTCAGGAAGAAGGTGATGCCGGGGGCCAGCGGCTCGAATCGCTGGTTGGTCGGAAACTGCCGCACGCGCTTGAAGGCGGGAAAATAGCCGTAGAGATCGGGATACTTGCGCTGGTCGTAGTACCAAACGCTGAGGAACGAGCTTCCCTTGCTGTCGTTCGGATGCGTGAACCAGACGTTCTGGTGGCGCAGCAAATCCTTGCGATCCAGCATGACTTTGCCGTCCATGCGGCCCGTCATGTTCATTTCCGCCCACACGTAGTCGTACTGATATGCCTCTTCGCCATCCGGGCCGATATCCCACTCGCGGATGCCGTACATCGCAAAGTCGTGACGGCCCCAGCTCAACGTGATGTTGGCAGCCGCCTCGAGACCGGTCTTCGATTCCGGGAACGGCAGTCCGCCGATCCAGGTGGAACCGTCGTCGGTCCACACGTTGCCGTCCTTGTCCAGCTTGGCGCGGCCCTTGTTCTTCAGGCTGGCCTCCAGGTAGTCGTGAGGAAACAGGACGGTGGGATCCTTGCTCGTCGGAACGATGGTGAAGGTCCGCCCCATGTCCTTGACCTGCGCGTAGCAGATCGGATCGAGCAGATCCTTGACCACTTCGACGTTGCTGGACGAGATCACGTCACCGGTCTTGATCTTGCCCTTGGTGTAGGCCTCGATCGAGGTCAGTTCGTCGGGGTAGCCCTTGGAGATGTCCGCCCCATTTCCGATCATGGGCCACAGGCTGCCCAGCACACCGGCCGCGCCGGCGCCTCTGGCAACCTTCTCCATCAGCGCGCGGCGCCCGTAATCAAAACCGTACTTGCGGATACGCATGTCTTCTCTCCTACTGCGGTTTCTGGGCGATGGCCTTTACGCCGATCGTCCGGCGCTCATGAATGCGAACCACACGCGCCTTTGCATGCGGCCAACTTAGTCCCAGGTTCTGCGCATTACTTCGCCAGCAGCGAACGCCTGGTTTGCTGGCCGCGACAAGGACGCAAGCGTTCTCCATGGATTTCTTCGCCAACCTGTGGAGGCGTTGCACGGCGGTATCGCGTGGATTGCGTATCCGCCTTCCTGCACACGTCCGGAATAGGAGATGCCCCTTCGGTCCGTCCCGGGCAGCCCGCGATCCAGGCCATTCCGAGGCGAGGGTGCATCGGTACATGCGGGCGCTTCCGGCGGACGGGGCCTGCATTACGTGCCTGCGATATCGGCATAGACTGGGTGCCGTCACGCGCATCCACGCGGGGTGTCGCCGTCCACGTGTGTGCACGTCCAGCAAAGCGCCCATTCGCCCCCGGCGAAATGCGAACGACGAGCCGGAAGTAGGCTCTTGGTACAGAACGAGGAGGAAGCACCCATGTCCATCGATTTCACGCTGTCGGAATCCCAACGGGATATCCAGGAAAACGCGCGCGCGTTCGCCAAGCGCTTCCTCACGCCGATCCCGGACAAGGTGGATCGCATCGCCGATCCCTGGGAAGCCTTTCTGGCGACGCGCGAGGCGTATCGCGACATGGCGCATGCCGGCTTCACCAAATCCTTCATTCCCCAGGAATATGGCGGGCTCGGCTTCTCCATGCTCGAGATCGCCCTGGCCGCCGAGGAACTGTCGCGGGTTGACCTGAATGTCGCGACCACCCTGCTCGGTTCCGGACTGGGGCTCCAGCCGATCCTGCAGTACGGCACCGAGGAGCAGAAGAAGCGCTTCCTGAAGGATTTCGTCGACGACAACGAGGGCGATCTGCTCGCGTCGTTCGCGTTCACCGATGTCGCCGGTGGCGCCAACTACGATTGCAACGATCCCAGGGGCGGCATGAAGACGACGGCCACCCTCGACAAGGACCACTGGGTCATCAACGGGCAGAAGCACTACACGACCAACGGGACCGGATGGAACAAGCGTGGCGCCCATCTGTTCACGGTGGTGTGCCGGACCGACAAGTCCAAGGGCGCGGATGAATCGCTTGCCGTCATCGCGGTTCCCGGCGAGACCCCGGGCATCGAGGTGGTGGGCGTCTACGACAAGATCGGCCATCGCGGCGTGTCGACGCCGGCGGTCAACTTCACGAACGTCCGCGTTCCCGCCAACAACCTGATCGGACGTCCCGGTGTCGAGGGAAAGAAGATCGTCGGCGGCGCCTTCACCTGGACCGCCGCGCTCATCGGCGGCGCCTGCGTGGGCGTGATGAAGACCGCGTTCCAGCATGCGCTGAACGCTGCACGCACGGAGAAGAAGCTGGGCACCGGCCCCGTGATCGAGCACCAGAGCATCGGCTATCGACTGGCCGACATGATGATGGGAATAGAGGCGGCCCGGTACCTGACCTGGAAGGGATGCCACGACTTCGAGCGCAGCCGGGGCAGCGGGAAAGGCGAGGAAGTGGCGATCATGACGAAGATCTATTCGTCCGAGATGTGCGTCAAGGTCGTGCAGGAGGCGATGCGCGTCATCGGCGTCGACAGCTACATCAAGGACTCCCCGATGTCGCTGCTCCTTCGAGACGCCCACTGCTTCCCGCTGTACGACGGCAGCAACGACGGGGTCCGCAGACGCCAGCTGCATACGCTGCTGCTGGATCCCGACTTCGATCCCTACGGTCTGTCCGCCGCGTAGAACCCCCGCTCCCTCGCGAGCACCCCCGCCGCGTCCGCAGCGGGACGGGGGCAGCTCGCGGGCCGCGGCACCGATCGAGCGCGGCCGCCGCTGGCAAGCCCGACCCCACACCTGTCGCTGCGGCTCCGCCGGCAGGGCACCCGGCCACTGGCCGTCGCCGGCGCAATCCGCGTTCCGCCAATCCGGCCCCTTGCTCCCTCCCCCGCACCTGGCATCGATCCCACTCGCTGGGCCGATGCTTTGCTCGGCGTGCACAGGGCGTTGCCCAGAACACCCCTCCTGGAAACTTT
>CAMLNE010000374.1 GCA_946481265.1 uncultured Panacagrimonas sp.
ACGCGGTAACCCCGCCCGCTCAAGCAGTTGCGCAGGACCTGTTCCTTGTCGTTCTCGCCCTTGACCACGCCGGAGACGCCACCCTGCGCACCGCCGGTGACGCCGCCCACCGCCGCGCCGCGCGCCGCCGCGGTGCTGTCGCCGAAGATGGCGCCTGCCGCACCGCCGACCACCGCGCCGATGGCGGCGCCCAGGCCCGCGCTCTTCGCGATCGTGCCGCCCGATTCGAGCTGGGCGACATAGGCCTCGCACTCGCGGCGGTCCTGTTCGTAGCGCGACATGTCGACGCCCTTGGTATCGACGATCACCTGGTTGCTCGCGCAGGCGGACAGTCCCAGCAACAAGGCGGGCGCCACGAGGCGCAAGACATTCATGGCATGCCGCATGACAAATCCCGTCAGAAGATCCGCGGCTAGATTACTCCGGCCGCGGCCCGAAGCGGGTACTGTACGGGCCGGGGCCCATCGCCCGCTCTGCGGATCACGGGGACATCTGATGAACCAGGACACCGCTCTGGCAGGCGCCACGTCCCGGCTCCAGGCCGACGCACCCGGGCGGGCCGCGTGAAGCTGCGCGACGCCACCATCCGCGTCCAGGTCATGAGCCTGGTCGTGTTCGTCGTGCTGGCGGTGCTCGTCGGCGTGATGGTGATCTTCGCCGCCCTCGAGCGCAGCGATCGCTATGTCCAGCAACTGCGCTCCGAGGCACTTCAGCAGCAGATCCTGATCCAGACCGTCACCGAGGTCTACGCGCTCGATGTGGTCGATACCACCTTCCGCGTTCGCAATGCGCTGATCTCCTGGGAGGCGGGCCAGGCCGAGATCGAAGCCGCGATCCGCACCGCGGATGCGGCATGGGTTGCGCTCAAGGGAGCGCACCACGGCAGTGTCGATCGCAGCTGGCTGGAGGACAGCCAGCCGATGCGCGATGCCGCCAACCGCGCGGCGATGCACCTGCTCGAGATCCTTCGCGCGCAGGACATGGAACGGCTGGGCCGCTTCGCCGACCAGGAGCTGTATCCCTCGATCGACCCGATGACCGCGCGCATGAAGCGCCTGTTCGGGATGCAGGTCCTGGAGGTGGACCGCATCCTGGCCGAGCAGAAGGCCAACACGCGGCGCACGGAGCGGATCGTGATCGGCCTGATGGCGATCGGCTTCCTGGTGGCCTCGGCGCTGGCGGCGTCGATGATCCGCGGCGTGGTGCGTGGAGTCGAATCCCTGGTCGGCATGGCCGGCGCCCTGCAGGGCGGCGATCTGCAGGCCCAGCTGCGCTCGCGCCCGACCGGCGAGATGGGCGTGCTGGCCGATGCGTTCGACCGCATGCGCGAGGCGGTCGTCGGGCAACGCCGCGCCCTGCAGGACAACGAGGCCGAGCTCGAACGACGGCTGGCCAGCGCCACCGGCGAACTGCAGCGCATGAACCGCTCGCTGGCGGCACGCGAACACCAGCTGCTGGCGCTGTCGCGCGAACAGGCGCTGGACAGCGGCGACCTGCCACGCTGCTACGAGCTGATCGCACGGGCGGCCTGCGAGGGCCTGTCGGTGCAACGCGCCAGCCTGTGGTTCTTCGATCCGCAGCGCGGCGCGATCACCTGCCGCTACCTGCTGGACCAGCAGAACGGCAGCAGCCTCGAGCCGGTCGAGCTGCACCGCGACGTCTACCCCCGCTATTTCGCCGCGCTCGACAGCGGCCGCGCGATCCTCGCCCACGACGCCGAGACCGATCCCGGCACCCACGAGTTCCGCGACGCCTACCTGCGGCCGCTGGGCATCCGCTCGATGCTCGACGTGCCGATCCGCCATCGCGGCGAGATGACCGGCATCGTCTGCTGCGAGCACGTCGGTACGCCGCGGCAATGGACCGACGAGGAAGCCTTCTATGCCAGCGCGCTGGCCGACACCGTGTCGCGCGCCCTGGTGGCGGATGCCGAACGCCAGGCCGACGAGGCGCTGCGCCAGCTCAACGCGCAGCTCGAGCAGCGCGTGGAGGAACGCACGCTCGAGGCCGAGGCCGCGCGGCGGCGCGTGCTCGACATCACCGACAGCCTGCCGGGCTTCGTCTTCGAATACGTCCGCCACCCGGACGGTCGCTTCAGCGCGCCCTTCGTCAGCCGCGGGGTGGAAGAGCTGGTCGGCGTGACACGCGAGGCGGTGCTGGCCGACAGCGGCGCCTATTTCGCCACGGTGCTGGCCGAGGACGTCCCGGGCTACCTGGCGGAGATCGAGGCGTCCGCCAGCGAGCGCCGTCCGATCGTCCATGCCTTCCGCGCCCGCCACGCGCGCGACGGCACGCTGCGCCGGCTGCAGGTGCGCACGCATGCACCGCGCATCGATGCCGACGGCACCGCCAACTGGCGTGGCTACATCGTCGACATCACGCGCCAGATGCAGCTGCAGGAACAGCTGAAGATCACGTCCGAGCGATCCGACCTGGCGCAGCGCGCCGGCGGCGTGGGCATCTTCGACGTCGACCTGGTGTCCGGCCGGGCCAATGTCTGGAGCGACGTTGCCATGGAGATCTACGGCACCACCCACGAGCGCTTCGACGGCAGCGTGGAAGCGTGGCTGGGCCGCGTGCATGACGAGGATCGCGAGCAGACGCGCGCCTCCTGGAACGCCGCGGTGCAGGCCGGCGGGGAGCGCTGGGTCCACGAGTTCCGCATCCGGCGCGATGACGGCAGCGAACGCTGGCTGCGCGGGGACGCGCACATCATGCGCGATGCCGACGGCATGGCGGTCCGCACGGTGGGCATCAACCTCGACATCACCGAGCAACGCCAGATCCAGGCCGCGCTGGCCCAGGCGCGTCGCACGGCCGAGGATGCGGCGCGCGCCAAGGGGGATTTCCTGGCCAACATGAGCCACGAGATCCGCACGCCGATGAACGCCATCATCGGCCTCGCCCACCTGGCCCTGCGCACCGAGCTGCAGCCGCGCCAGCGTGACTACCTGGACAAGATCCACAACGCCGGCCAGGCGCTGCTGGGCATCATCAACGACATCCTCGACTTCTCGAAGATCGAGGCCGGCAAGCTGTCGATCGAACACATCGACTTCTCGCTCGACACGGTCCTGGACAACGTCGCCGACATGATCTCGCGCAAGGCGGCGGAGAAAGGCGTGGAGTTCATCGTGTCGCGTCCGCCGCGACTGCCCTATCGCCTGCTCGGTGATCCGCTGCGCCTCTCGCAGGTGCTGACCAACCTGGCCAACAACGCGGTGAAGTTCACCGACCAAGGCGAGGTCGAGATCCGCGTCGAGCCGCGCGAGGGTGCGTTCGAAGGCGGGATCGAGCTCTACTTCGCCGTGCGCGACACCGGCATCGGCCTCACCGAGGAGCAGCGTGGCCGCCTGTTCCAGAGCTTTGCGCAGGCCGACACCTCGACCACGCGCCGGTACGGCGGCACCGGGCTGGGCCTGGCGATCTCCCGGCAGCTGGTGGAGCTGATGGGCGGCGAAGTGGGCGCGACGTCCACCTACGGCAAGGGCTCCACGTTCTGGTTCACGGTGCGCGTCGGCATCCGGGATGCGGGCGACGAGCAGATCTCGGACGCGCTTGGCGTCCCGGTCGGCACCGTGCGCTCGCGCA
>CAMLNE010000375.1 GCA_946481265.1 uncultured Panacagrimonas sp.
GCGAGGAAGGCCAGGGTGCGACCGCGGGCCAGCGCGGCGGCGCGCTGGTCGTACATGGCGCGATCCCAGCAATTGAATCCGTGATCGACGTCGCGGTACTGCTCGATCATCACGTTGTCGCGCCCCTGGAAGGCATCGCGCACCGACTGGACCGCGGCCAGGGGGATGTAGCTGTCCTTCTCCGCGAAGTGGAACAGGATGGGCGCCTTGATTCGCGGCGCCTCGTCCAGGGCGGTGTGGATACCGCCACCGTAGTAGCAGACCGCGGCATCGATATCGGTCGCGGCCGCCAGGTGATAGGACAGCCGCCCGCCCATGCAGAACCCGAGCGAGGCGACGCGCCCGCTGCACCGCGGATGACCGCGCAGCGCTTCCGCCGCCGCGGCCAGGTCCTGCGTGCACTGCGCGAATTTCATTCGCTGCATCGTATCGATGCCCTTGGCGAAACCGTCCGGCCCATAGCCGAGTTGCAAGCCCGGCTCCTCGCGCCAGAACACGTCGGGCGCCAGCACCGTATAGCCGTCCATCGCGTACTGGTCGGCGACCGCACGGATGTGCGGGTTGACGCCAAAGATCTCCTGGATGAGCAGGATGCCGGGCCCTCGCCCCGTCGGCGGCAGCGCGAGATAGGCCTTGAACGTGCCGCCATCGGCGGCCTTCACATCGATCCACGTCGAATTCATCTGCAGCTCCTGGCGTAATCAGGAGACGGATCGGCGTCACCCGGCGATCGCGTCCGCCCCCTTCGGGAAACCGGCTGCAGGCTACCGCGCCCGCCGCCTGGCGTGCTGCGTCGGCCCCGTTCAGGCCACCGAGGAGCGCACTGCCGCAGGGGTCACGCCCAGGTACCGGCGGAACAGGCGGGTCATGTGCGCCTGGTCGGAGAAGCCGCAGGACGCCGCGATTTCCTTGATCGGCAAGGCGCCACGCAGCAGCAGCCGCTTGGCGCGCTCGATGCGGCGCTCGATCACGTAGGCATGCGGCGCACAGTGGAAACGCGTCCGGAACTGGCGCAGGAAATGCCAGGTGCTGACGCCGGCGACCAGGGCGAGCTGGTCCAGGTTCAGTGCGGCGTCGAGATGGGTCTCGATGTAATCCGCCACGCGCCGGACCTGCCGGTTGGATAGGCCGCCGACGTGCGAACCCTGCCGGTAGGAGATCGACGAATACTTGCGCAGCAGGTGGACCGACATCTGCGTGGCGACCGCCTCCACGTAGAGCCCGCCCCCCATGCCCTGCTGCTCGGCCTCGGCGGCGATGGCGGCGGCGGCGGCGCAGATCACCGGGTCGCGTGTGCGCAGCACGTCCTCCAGTCGCACGTCGACGATGTCGCGATCCATCGCCTCGCTGGACACCTTGGCCAGCAGGTCGCGCGTCAGGTAGACGTGGATGACATCGATGTCCTGCGTCCAGTGCCAGTGCGAGCGCTCCGACCGCGTGAGCAGGGAGACATCGCCGGGCGTGCAGCGCTCGCGGCTCCAGCGGCCGTCGAACTGGCGTTCCATCGGGGTGCCGCCCTGGCGATAGACGACGATCATGTAGTCGCGCAGCGGCGGGACGCGCACGTCCAGCCCGGTGTACCGGTAGCTGCGCATCGATACTCCGTTCCAGTCCAGCCGATCGCTGGACAGGAGAATCCTGCCGGGTACCCACCGGGGCAGCGCCTCGGGCGGAATCAACTCGTTCGCAGTCTGGCTCACGCACTGCTCCCGACGACCACGGATCCCGAATGTGGCGCGCGCGGATCCGTCAAGTCAATCGGCCGGATGGGGCTCCGGCGCGGGTCAACCTGCGGGGCCGGACTCCCGTTCGGCGCGGGCCTGCAGCCGCCGTCCCACGAAGTTGAAGACACGCCCGCTCAGCTCGGTGGTGGCCGCCGGCAAGATCAGCGCGGCGGCGCCCCAGGCATCCCCCAGCACCGGCCCGATTCGCGGCACGCGCCGCTCGATGGCCTGCACGACCCAGCCGCCGGCCTGTTCGACCGGCATCTGCGGCAGGTAGCGGTAGATCGCGGTAGGGGCGGTCATGGCCGTCTTCACCAGCGGATAGCGGATCAGCGTCACCGCCACCCCCTTGCCGACCATCTCGATGGCCAGACAGCGGGAAAAGCCCTCGAGCGCCGACTTGCTCGCGACATAGGCCGCAAACCGCGGGGTTGCGACCTGCACCGACAGACTGGAGACATTGACGATCTGCCCGCGCCGGCGCGCCAGCATGCCCGGCAGGAATTTCTGCGCCAGCCGCACGTGCGCGAAATAGTTGAGCTGCATCGTGCGCTGGTAGTCGTGGAAGCGGTCGAAGGAATCCTCCACCGCCCGCCGGATCGAGCGACCGGCGTTGTTGACCAGCACGTCCACCTCGGGATGGGCGGCGAGGATCGCGTCGGCGCAGGCCTCGACCTGGGCGTCGTCCGAAAGATCGGCCGGGTAGATCCAGGCTTGGCCACCCGCGGCGCGGATATCGCCCTGGATGCGCTGCAGCTGGTCCTGCCGCCGCGCGACGAGGCAGACCCGCGCGCCGCGTGCGGCCAGCTGGCGCGCGGCGGATTCGCCGATTCCGCTCGACGCCCCGGTGACCACGATGGTCCTTCCCGCGATGCGCCGTCTGCTCATGCCGCCACCCTGCGGGGCAACCCGCGCCGGATCAGGCCCGCATTGTCCGGTAATCGTTGGCGTCGAAACGTGCCATCTGCGCCCTGAATTGCGTCGCCAGGCCCGGATACATGGTCGCGTTGAAGCCATCCGGCGTCAGGTACCAGCTGCTGCAGCCGGAATTCCAGTTGGTGCGGCGCAGCCGCTTCTGGATCCCGGCGTTGTAGGCCTTCTGCACTTCGCCACGGACATCGAGTACCCGCAGATCGTCGTCGAGCAGTTTCCTGACGCCCTGCACGATGTAGTCGATCTGGGCTTCCATGTAGACCAGCGCGGAATTGTGGCCCGGACCGGAATTCGGGCCGAAGGTCAGGAACACGTTCGGATAACCCGACACGCTCACGCTCTTGTAGGCCTGCGCGCCGCGCGCCCACTCGTGGTCGAGGCTGCGGCCGCCCAGGCCGGTCACCGGGAAAGGCGCACCGGACGTCGAGACGTCGAAGCCGGTGGCGAAGACGATGCAGTCGAACGGGTGTTCGGTCCCCTCCGCGGTGCGGATGCCGCCCGGCGAGAGCGCGGCGATCGGCGTGGTCACCAGCTCGCAGTTGGGCGCCTGCAGCGCCGCATACCAGTCGTTGGAGATCAGGATGCGCTTGCAGCCCAGGCGGTAGGCAGGCGTGAGCTGCCGGCGCAGCTTGGGGTCGCGCACCTGGGAGCGCAGCCAGGCCTTGGCCAGGCCCTCGAAGATGCGCGTCACCGGCGTGGTCCACACCACGCCCACGGCCATCGACTCGTGCACCCAGTAGAGCAGCTCGCGGAAGGCGGTCTGGGCCGCCGGCACGCGCGCAAACAGTTTTCTGCTCCATTCCGGCGAACGGTAGTCTGGGCGCGGCATCACCCAGGGTGCCGTGCGCTGGAACACGGTCACCTGCGCGGCCTGCTTCACGAGTTCCGGCACGATCTGGATTGCACTCGCGCCGGTTCCGATCA
>CAMLNE010000376.1 GCA_946481265.1 uncultured Panacagrimonas sp.
TGCGTCCTCGCCGAGGCTGTACAGATCCATGCCGGTGTTGACCAACAACCCTGCGAACATAGCGCCCTGATAGGCGCCCTTCAGAACCGGGCTGCGGCCTTTGTTAACCAGGGCGAGATATTCCGCGGCGGTCATCGTTGCGCCGGTTGTAGCGCCGAGCACGCTAAACGTGCCCGGATTGTCCGAAGCCCCTTTTATCTGGCCCGGCAGCGAGATCGCCCCGATCCAGGAGCAGGTCGAGGAAGAAGTGGAAGCCGAGCGGAACTTCGGCAACTGGACCTCCGGTCCGCTGCGCATGGCGGTGATCGAGCCGTATCAGCGCGTCGATCTGGCCTGGAACGGCGAGCGCATCAAGTTCGACGGCCGTTTCGAAGCCCTGCATCCGCCTTACGCCTTCAGTTCACACCCGGCCGGCAATCCGCCGTACTACGGTGACGATCGCACCGAGCAGCACGGCCGCCTCGCGGCGACGCTCGAGGTGGACGGGCGCCGGATGACCGCGGATGGCTTCCTGATCCGGGACCACTCCTGGGGCCCGCGCATCTGGGGGCTCAACCAGCACTACAAATGGTTCCATGCGACGACCGCGCGCTGCTCGATCCACTTCTTCGAGATGGAGTCCTTCGGGCGCCGCCAGTTGCGCGGCTTCCTGTTCAAGGATGGCGTCATGCGTCACATCGCCGGGGTCGACTATGACTTCACCTACGACGACCAGATGATGCAGAAAACCTTCCAGGCGCGCGTCACGGATACGGACGGCCGCAAGGTGGCCGTGAACTGCAGGACCTTCGCAAATATCCAGCTCGAGTTCGATCCCATGGTCTATCTCAACGAGGCGGCCTTCACTCTCGAGATCGAGGGCGAGCGCGGCACCGGCTGGTGCGAGTTCTGCTGGAACCGCAATTACTTCGACTTCGCGCGCAGGCACGTCACGCAGTACGGCTGAGGCGAACGGCGGCGCGCCGGCATCGCCGGCGGCCGCCCACACCCGTTGCACGCTGCCGGCGATCGACCTGCCATGGCGGGCTTTTCGCCCGCCGGGCGGCGGCGATCCGGCGCTGCCGCGGCGAGCGCGATGCCGGTCCCGCACAGAGCCTCGTCCACGGCCCCACGAACGGGGGGCGTCTGCACGGGTGAGCCGGACCATCATGCCGTCTGCCCCGCACACCACAGCATGAGGAAGACCGCATGGCCCTATCCCACCCATTCCTGGACGGGACGACCCGGCGCCTGTTCATCGGCGGCCAATGGGTGGACGCGCGTTCCGGCGAGACCTTCGACTGCATCAATCCGTCCACCGGCGAGGTGCTCACCCGCGTCTCGCGCGGCGGCAAGGACGACATCGACGCGGCCGTCGCCGCGGCGCGCGAGGCCTTCACCGGCGAATGGAGCCGGCTCAAGCCGCTGGACCGCCAGAACCTGATGCACAAGGTGCTGGCGCTGATCGAGGAGCGCTTCGAGGACCTCGCACGTCTGGAGACCCTCGACATGGGGGCGCCGATCGCGCGCACCTCCACGTTCCGGCGCTGGATCCAGCTGGCCTTCCGCTTCTACGCGGCGCAGACGGTGCAGCCGCGCGGCACCGTGTTCGCCAACTCGGTGCCCGGCGAATTCATGAGCTACTCGCTCAAGCAGCCGATCGGCGTGGTCGGGGCGATCATTCCCTGGAACGGCCCGCTGATCACGCAGCTGTGGAGCCTGTGCCCGGCGCTCGCCACCGGCTGCACCCTGGTGCTCAAGCCGGCCGAGGAAGCCCCGCTGTCGGCGCTGATGATGGCGCAGATCCTGACCGAGGCCGGCGTGCCGCCGGGCGTGGTCAACGTGGTGCCCGGCCCCGGAGCGACGGCGGGCAACGCACTGGCCGCGCATCCGGGCGTCGACCGGGTCACCTTCACCGGCTCGACCGCGACCGGCCGCAAGATCGTCGAGGCCTCGGCCGGCAACCTCAAGCGCGTATCGGTGGAACTCGGCGGCAAGTCGCCGAACATCGTCTTCGCCGATGCCAATCTCGATGCCGCTGCGGTCGGCGCCGCGATGGGCTGCTTCAACAACACCGGCCAGGTCTGCTATGCCGGCACGCGCCTGCTGGTCGAGCGCAGCATCTACGAAACCTTCGTCGAGAAGGTCGCCGTCGCCGGGCGTGCACTGCGCGTGGGCGACAGCCTCGACCCGCAGACGCAGCTCGGACCGCTGACCTCGCAGGCGCAGCTGCAGCGCGTCACGAACTACTTCGAGCTTGCGCGCAGCGAGGGTGCCCGTTTCCTGTCCGGCGGAGAGCGCATCGAAGGCAGCCCGGGCTACTTCGTCACGCCGACGGTACTCGCCGACGTGCACAACGACATGCGCATCGCGCGCGAGGAGATCTTCGGACCGGTGCTCGCGGCGATTCCCTTCGACACCGAGGAGGAAGCGGTCCGCCTGGCCAACGACACCCATTACGGCCTGGCCGGCGCCGTTTGGAGCCGCGACGTCGGCCGCGTGCACCGCGTGGTGCGCGACCTGCAATGCGGCATGGCCTGGGCCAACTGCTACGGCGTGACCGAGCCCAGCGTGCCGATGGCCGGTTCCAGGGAGAGCGGCTACGGCGTCAAGGGCGGTCCCTTCCACATCGACGAATACCTGACCGCCAAGACGGTCTGGCTCAACACGCAGTGATCGACATGGCCGATATCCCTTCCCGCCCGCGCAGCCTCGACGCCGTCGTCGTCGGTGCCGGATTCTCCGGGCTCTACCTGCTGCACCGCCTGCGCCGTGCCGGCTTCTCCGTGCAGGTCCTGGAGGCAGCCGACGACGTCGGCGGCACCTGGTACTGGAACCGCTACCCCGGCGCCCGCTGCGATGTCGCCAGCGTCGAGTACTCGTACTCGTTCGACGAGGCCCTAGAGCAGGAATGGAACTGGACCGAGCGCTACGCCGCCCAGCCCGAGATCCTGCGCTACCTCGACCACGTGGCGAAGCGCTACGACCTCAAGCGCGACATCCGCTTCAACACGCGCGTGACCGCGGCGAGCTTCGACACGAAGACCGGCCGCTGGACGGTCCAGGCCGAGGATGGCCTGGTCATCGAGGCACGCTTCTGCATCATGGCCACCGGCTGCCTGTCGAATTCGCGGATACCCGAACTGCCCGGCCTGAAGGACTTCGACGGCCCCGTGCTGCACACCGGCAACTGGCCGCACGAGCCGCAGGACTTCAGCGGCAAGCGCGTGGCCGTCATCGGCACCGGCTCCTCGGGAATCCAGGTGATCCCCGAGATCGCGCGCCAGGCCGCGCAGCTGACCGTCCTGCAGCGCACGCCGCATTTCACCATCCCGGCCGGCAACCATCCGCTGGACGCGGACTACCTGCAGCAGGTCAAGGCCAGCTATCCGGAACGCCGCGAGTCCATCCGCCATTCGCGCAACGGCGCCACGTATGAATACGCGACCACCCCGGCACTCGCGACGTCGCGCGAGGTCGTGAACCAGGAGTTCGAACGCCGCTGGAAGATCGGCGGTGCGAACTTCATGCATGCGTACAACGACCTGGGCCGGGTCGTGCGCTTCGGCACGGCCCGGGTCGAGGAGTACCT
>CAMLNE010000377.1 GCA_946481265.1 uncultured Panacagrimonas sp.
CGGCTGCGGCGGCGGGGGCCTGTCCATCATCCAGGGTGCACGTATCGCCGGTGCCGGCATCATCATCGCGGTGGATCCGATGCCCGAAAAACGCGAACTGGCGATGCGCATGGGCGCCACGCACGTCGTGCATCCCTTTGAGGAAAACGTCCAGCAGGCCGTGCGCAAGCTGACCGGCGGACTCGGCGTTCACTTCGCATTCGAAGCCCTGGGCCGCGTGGAAACCATGGAGCAGTGCTGGAGCCTGATCCGGCCTACCGGGCGCGCGGTCATCGTGGGTATCGCCGCCCTCAACAAGTCCCTGCGTCTGCCGGCGGCCGGGCTGCTCGCGGAGTACGAAATCCAGGGCAGCTGCTATGGCTCGTCGTCCCCCGCCGTGGACATCCCCCGCTTCGTGGCGCTGTACAAGAAGGGCGACCTGCTGCTGGACGAGATGATCACGCAGCGCATCGGACTGGCCGACATCAACCGCGCGTTCGAGGAAATGGGCCGCGGCGAAGGCGCACGCTCCGTGATCATGTACGGCTGATCGCGCGCGATCAGCCGTACAACTGCACCCACGAATTCAGGCCGGTGGCAAACCGGCGGAGACGATCAAGACATGAAAACCAAAGCAGCCGTGCTGTACGCCATCGGCCAACCCCTGGTCATCGAGGAACTGGAACTCGAAGCCCCGCGCGAGAACGAGATCCTCATCCGCTGCGTGGCCAGTGGCATCTGCCACAGCGACTACTCGGTGCGCGACGGCACCCTGGGCCTGACCCTGCCTGCGGTGCTCGGCCATGAAGGTGCTGGCATCGTCGAGGTGGTCGGCAAGGGCGTGACCCATGTCGTGCCGGGCGATCACGTCATCGTCTCGCTCACTCCGCAGTGCGGCGTCTGCGTGTTCTGCAAGGAAGGCAAACCCTATCTCTGCGCGCAGATGAGCAAGGGTCTGACCAAGGGCCTGCAGCCGGATGGCAGCAAGCGCCTGAAGAACAGCAAGGGCGAAGACATCGGGCAATTGCTCGCGCTGGGCACCTTCTCCGAACGTGCGGTGGTTCCGGCCGGCACGGCGATCAAGGTTAAGCCCGATGTGCCGCTGGAGTCCGCCTGCCTGATCGGCTGCGGCGTGACTACCGGCGTTGGCGCCGCGCTCAACACGGTCGAGATCAAGCCCGGCGACAGCGTCGCGGTCATCGGTTGCGGCGGCGTGGGGCTGTCGATCATCCAGGGCGCGCGGATCGCGGGTGCGACCACCATCATCGCCATCGACCCCATCGCCGAGAAGCGGCTGCTGGCGATGGAGGTCGGCGCGACCCATGCGCTCGACCCCACCGGAGAGAACGTGGTCAAGCTGGTGCGCAAGATGACCGGCGGCGGCGTGCACTTCGCGTTCGAGGCCCTGGGCCGCAAGGAGACCATCGAGCAGGCCTGGGCCATGCCGCGACTCACCGGCACCGCGGTCATCGTCGGCGTGCCGAAGAAAGACACGATGCTGGATCTGCCGGTGCTCGGTTTCTTCGGCGAGAAGCACTTCAAGGGCTCGGCCTACGGCAGCAGCGTGCCCTCGCGCGACATTCCGAAATACGTGGACCTGTTCATGAGCGGCGAACTGAAACTCGACGCGATGATCACCCGGCGCATCACGCTGGAACAGGTCAACGAAGCACTCGATCAGATGGGCCGCGGCGAAGGCGCACGCTCGGTGATCGGATTCGGCGGATGACGGTCAAGCTCCACATCTCCGGCGGCATCGCGCGCGTCGTGCTGGCGAGGCCGGAGCGGCTCAATGCCTTCAGCGACGAGATGAAGGACCGGCTGATCGAAATCACCCGCCAGTTGCAGCTCGATGCCCGGGTTCGCGCGGTGCTGCTGTGCGCCGAAGGCCGCGCCTTCTGCGCGGGTGGTGACATCGACACGATGGGCGCTTCGGACGTGCTGGCGGCGCGAGCGCGCATCCAGCACGCGCATCGCGCGCTTCTCGGTCTGGCCAATCTGGACAAGCCGGTGATCGCGGCGGTGCGCGGGGCCGCGCTCGGCGTGGGTTTCAGCCTCGCGCTGTCCAGCGATCTGCTGATCGCCTCGACGACCGCGCGCTTCGGTGTCGTGTTCAAGAAGGTCGGCCTCGCTCCAGACGGCGGGCTGGCCTACTTCCTGTCGCAGTCCATCGGCGCGCGTCGCGCCAAGGAACTGATGCTGTCGGCAAGGATGTTCGGCGCCGAGGAAGCGCGCGCCCTGGGCCTGGTCGCCGAGGTCGTGGACGACGAGTCCATGGACGCGCGTGCGATGGCCGTCACCGAAGAACTGGCGTCGTCTGCCACCTTCGCCCTGGCCATGGGCAAGCGCATGTTCCGCGCCGCGGGACCCGGCAGCCTGGAGGATTTTCTCGACTTCGAGAGCCATGCGCAGAACCAGGCCGCGCAGACGCACGACCACAAAGAGGGCGCTGCGGCCTTCCGCGAAAAGCGCGCGCCGGTCTTTCTCGGGCGTTAGCTGCAGCAACACCCCAGAGGCGCTGCCCTTCCTCTTTACCGATTTTGGAGAATCATCATGTTTCAACTCGACCCTGAACTCGAAATCTTCCGCCAGGATGCCCGCGCGCTGGCCGAACGGGCCTTTGCGGCGAAGGCAGCCTATTGGGATGAAGAGGAGGTCTACCCAACCGAGAACCTCAAGCTGCTGGCCGAACTGGGTTACCTCGGCATTGTCATTCCGGAGGAATACGGTGGCTCCGGCGCGCCGATCATCCAGGGCACCCTCCTGCTCGAAGAAATTGCGCGGGTCTGCTTCAACACCGCGCTGGTGGCACAGGGCGGCATCAACGGCCCCTCGCGTGCGATCACCATTCTGGGCAACGAGGAACAGAAGAAGCGCTGGCTGCGCGGCTGCGTGAGCGGCGAGAACATCTTCGGCATCGGCATCAGCGAGCCGGGTGCCGGGTCGGCGATGACCGACATGATCACCAGTGCCACGCCCGACGGCGACCACATCGTTCTCAACGGCCAGAAGTGCTTCTGCACCGGCGGCCACGTGGCGACCCACATCCTGGTGTTCGCGCGCTGGGGCAAGACCCAGGGCCCGCGCGGCATCGGCGCGCTGGTGGTCGAAAAGGGCACGCCGGGATTCGAGATCGGCCATCCCGGTCCGAAGATGGGCGGGCGTGGTGTGGCGGAAGTGGAGCTGTTCTTCGACCACTGCCGCGTGCCGGTGGAGAACCTGATCATGGCCGGCGACCCGAACTCCACGCGCAGCTTCAAGCGCCTGATGAGTTCCTTCGGCCCCGAGCGCGTGGGCAATGCCGCGATGTGCCTGGGTGTGGCGCAGGGTGCCTACGAACTGGCGCGCAGCTACTCGCTGGAGCGCAAGCAGTTCGGCAAACCGATCTGCGAATTCCAGGGCATCCAGTGGAAGGTCGCGGACATGGCCACGCAGATCCATGCTGCGCGCCTGATGATCTACCGCGCAGCAACGAATCTGGTGGACGGCTTCCCCGACCCTCTGGAAGCGGCCTACGCCAAGCTCTACGCCAACGAGATGGTGCAGCGCGTGACCAACGAGGCGCTGCAGATCCACGGCCA
>CAMLNE010000378.1 GCA_946481265.1 uncultured Panacagrimonas sp.
TTGCCGAAGACCTTGATGAAACCCCAACGTGACAATCCGCGGGGGTTTGCCGAATCCGTTCCGCTGTTCAGACTCAATGAAGCGCTACTCAAGCGCGTCGGCATGACGTGGAAGGACTTCCGGCCGATCGATCCGCGGACCTTCACAGGGCCGGGTTGGGTTCCGCTGAGGATGCGGGCACACCAGCTGCTCACCAGCGAAATTGGGTCGAGCGGAACCCTGGTCTACAAGGATCCAAGGCTCTGCAGGCTGATGCCCTTCTGGGTGCCTGTACTGGACAGGTTGGAGGCGCGCTTTGTTTTTGTGGTGCGCAACCCGCTCAGCGTGGCGGAGTCGCTCAGGGTGCGGAACGGAATTCCGCTGCAGACCGCGGTCCGTATCTGGGCTGCCCATGTATTTGGTGCCCTGATTCCGCTGGGAAACAGGCCGGTGTTCTTTCTTGCGTACGACGACCTCATGGTGCGGCGCGACGAAAGCCTGCGCCGGGCGGCGGTGGCGGTAGGACGTGATCCGAGTGCAGTCGACCGCCTCCCTGAGGACATCGGATTGACGACGGAGTTGCAACACCATCGTTTCACCAGTGCTGACGTGGATCGCAGTCGGGAGTTGCCGTCGCTTGTACGGCGCCTCTACCGGACAGTGATCGAGCCGGCTGTGGAAGGGCGGTTTCTGCGACACCGACTGCTACATCTGTACGATGAATGGTTGCTCGAGCAGGCACCGACACGCGATAGATGCACGCGTCGATCTCAAGGGGTGATTCGCCGCGCCCCGACCAGGAATCTTGCCGGCCATCGTCGAGCCAAGGGGACGGATAAGTAGGCAGAGTGCTTAGAGCGGTTCACGGGCCTGTCGCGATTCCAGGTGAATCGACTGCGGCACTGCCAGTGGCTGATACGCTCGGCCTTGAGGCGGCTCGGATAGCTCGAGGCCCGCCTCATCTGTCAAGTATCGATAGTCTTGTTTCTGGCTGAGGTTGTCCGGATCGAGCCGCTGGTACTTCGCCAGCCGCGCCTGCCGTTGTTCCGGCGTGATCATCGCGAGGTGATAGATGATCAGGTCCGCCGGCACGAATCCCGTCCGCTTGCCGCGGCTGTCGAGAGGCGCCCACGAATTATGCAATTCGGTATCGCCTTGCCGATGGTCGTCGCGGGGCTTGAACAGTCGGGGTCGGCGCTTCGTGCCCCAGATGCCATCCGCCCGGTAGCTGTTGGGGGAGTCCCATAGTTCTCGCAGGATCAGGCTGTATGCCGTGACGCCTTTTGCGTCGCCTGCATCCAGATAGGGCCCGGCTCGTTTCCGGAAGTCGCTTTCCAGGCGCTCGTCCGTGTCCAGCGCCAGCAGCCACTCGGCGCGATGGCGCCGGGCACAGTCGATCAGGAGGCGCTGATTGCGCCGCTCGTTCCAGACATGAGGCGATCGGGCAGGGAGCTGAAGCACCTCGAGTACTTTTGGGGCGTGCCGGAGCGCCGCCGTGATCGGCGGTGTCGAGCCGTCGTCCAGCACGACGATGCCGTCGACGTGCTCGGATACGTTTTCGAGGTAGCCGGGGAGGTAGGCGTGATCGTTGTGGAACTGCAGCAGTGCGACGAGCCGCCGGGGTGGCGGAAGGGGAGCGAGTGGCGCAGTAGCGCGGGCTCCGGATCCCAATCCCAACGCGTAGGCAACGCTGGCGGGGTATATCCAGGGCAGGCCGCAGAGCAGGGGCAGCCAGGAGCGACCCCGCGTCAGGCGTAGCGCCGTCGTGGCGAGCGCGGTGCTGCGGCGAAAGCCGGCCTGCCAGATGCCGGGTAGCGGCGTCGGCACACCGATTGCGCGCAAGGCGGTCGACCGGCGGCGTCCGCGCCGGTACTGGTCTGCCAGCAACGCCCAGGGAGTGCGCGGATTCCGGTGCGTCGTCTGCACGCGCGCGTCGAAGCGCTTTGCGAGGGGCGCCGGGAGTCGCCGGTTGAACTCGGTGTCTTCGCCCGCGCGAAGGTCGTTGGAGAAGAACCCATGTTGGGAGAAGAGGACCCTCAAGTAGGACGCGCCGTAATGGGACCGGCGCTGCGCGGGACCTCCGGGGAGGCGCGATGCGAAGAGCAGGACGTGCCCCGCCGCGGAAAAGGGGTTCCAGGGGTTCGCGTTTACCACGGGAGATGAAACGACGGCCGCGCCGGCGCGGTGGCTCTCCAGGCGGCTCGCGACCCACCCCGGCCTTGCCGTGCAATCCGCGGCAAGGAATGCCACATACGTCCCGTGCGCGGCGGCGATGCCGACGTTTCTGGCGGCACCCGGAAACAAGCGTCGGGAACTTTCCACCACCGTCACGTCCAGCCCGGTCGAGGACAGCAGGGCGGCCGCGCCCTGCGCCCCGGAGTTGACCACCACGATTTCCGGCCTTGGCCGCTGCGAATGGAGTGAACGCACGGCGTCGACCATCTCCGGCTGGGCATCGAGCGCGATCACGATCACCGACAGGTCTGCCCCGGAAAGCCGCTTCAACGTCGCGGGCCGAGGCAGGGCCGGGATGGGCGGGCCTTGCCACCAGCGGGCGAGTACCACGCGCAGGGCGTGGTACCGCCGCTGCCGCGGCGTGCCATCCGGCAGCAGGACGCGACGGGCGCTTGCCATGAGCCGTCGCAAGCGCTTCAGCGGCAACATTGAGGCTCAGAGATAACTGCGGGGCGGCCCGGCGCACGGCAGGACGCTGCCTCAAGGGATGTCATCGCCGCGCGATTCGTCCGCTTCATCGGGTATGCGCTACCGAAGCCCGGTTCGGGGCTCGATGTTCGCGGCCGCTTCCCGGTGCTCCCAGTAGTGCTTCTTCCAGGGGCGCGCCCTCGAAAGTGCGGTGCTCTCGGGGTGGTCCAGCACGTCCATCCGGTCGATCGGGGGAAACGCGTACTGCGCAGGCGGATAGCCGTGGCGATTCCGATGCCAGCCGCGGGCCAGTTCCTCCGGCGCGAAGTGGCGCTGCGGGAATTTCTCGAACGCATGCTGCTGGCTCTTGAAGATGTAGTGCCGAAGCACCAGCGATTCGGGGGCGAAGCGCTTGTCACCGTCCAGGCGATGGCCGCCGTGGCGGACATTGCTCAGCCCCTGGCCGGGCTTCCAGAGTCGCATCTGCCGGAACCGGCTCGGTTCGAAAAAATAGTAGTGGCGCATGTCGGGCCAGCCGCGATGCCCGTCCTGCCAGGCCCGCTCGACCGGCAGGAAGACGAACTCGTCGAAATTGACGACGTTGAACCCCGCCCGGTCGAACTGCGTGACCTCTTCGGCCAGGGTCGTGCCTTGGCGATTGGGGTGAAGGATCTCGTCCGGGCAGATGTTCATCACCCAGTCCGCGCCGATGCTTTCCGCGAGCGCGCGCTTTGCCTGGAGCAGCATGTCCAATTCGAAGGTGCCGTTGAACGGCGCGTGGCGGACGTCGACGAGGAAGGGCCTGAACTCGGCGCTGCGGGCGATGCTGATGCTGCCGTCGGTGGAGCCGTTGTCGACGATGGCGAACTCGAGGCCGTTGCTGACCAGGTGGTGGAGGCAGGTCGGCAGGTAGTCCGCCTCGTTGCGGCAGGCCATG
>CAMLNE010000379.1 GCA_946481265.1 uncultured Panacagrimonas sp.
AACCGATGACGCCGAGGGCTGGAGCGTCACCGGCCAGAAGGTCTGGACCACCAGCGCCCAGCACGCGCATTACGGCATCCTGCTGGCGCGCACCGACTGGGACGTGCCCAAGCATCGCGGCCTGAGCTTCTTTGTGCTGCCCATGCACCAGGACGGCGTGGAGGTACGACCGCTGCGCCAGATGAACGGCTATGCCTCCTTCAACGAGGTCTTCATCTCCAGCGCGCGCGTCGGCCGCGAGGGACTGGTCGGCAAGCTCGGCGAAGGCTGGAAGGTGGCGCTGACCACGCTGGCGCACGAGCGGCGCATGGCGGACTCCATGCGCAACTGGGGTCGGCTGCAACTCGGCGATGGGCGCATCTACGCGGAGCTCAAGACCGAATACGCGGCGGTGATGGAGCCGTACAAGTGGTACGCCCAGCGCGCCGGCCGCGCCGACCTGTTACTCGAACGCGCGCGAAGCAGCGGCCGCATCGAGGATGCGGTGGTGCGTCAGGACATGGCGCGCGCACTGATGATCGAGCGTGCCAGCGAGTGGACCGCGGCGCGCGCTCGCGCTGCACGCGCCAACGGCCAGCCACCGGGACCGGAAGGTTCGCTGGGCAAGCTCGCGGCCAGCAATGACGCCCGCGCGTGCGCGCGGGCCCATGCCAGCATCAGGGGAGCGGAGTCGATTCGGGCCGGCGAGGATGGCCAGCAGGGACTGATCGCCGAGATCCTGGTCTCGGTGCCCGCCTGCTCGATTGCCGGCGGCACCGACGAGATCCAGCGCAACATCATCGCCGAGCGCGTGCTCGGCCTGCCCAGAGAACCCGGCGGCGACGCCGACCTGCCGTTCCGCGACGTGCGCCGGAATTCCTCCGGCACTCGCTGATCAGTCCAATCAGGAGAGACCGATGATTCTCGATCCCATCATCCGCGCCTCGCGCGCGCAGACCTTGCGCGGCAAGGGCGAATGGCTCGACATTCCGCTGCTGCATTACTTCGACGCGGCCGTCGCGGCCAGTCCCGACCGCGTCGCCATCCACGATTTCCGCGAGGGCTCGGCGCCGCGCTCGATCACGTATCGCGAACTCGACGAGGCCAGCCGGCGCATTGCCGCCAACCTCGTGCGACTCGGCGTGCGGCGTGGCGACGTGGTGTCGTTCCAGTTGCCCAACTGGTGGGAATTCGTGGCCATCCACCTCGGCTGCCTGCGCTGTGGCGCGGCCAGCAATCCGCTGATGCCGATTTTCCGCCAGCGCGAGCTGTCGTTCATGCTCGCCTACGCGCAGTCGCGCGTGGTCATCGTGCCCAAGCTGTTCCGGGGTTTCGATCACGCGGCGCTGATCCGTTCGCTCAAGCCGGGGCCGCCGCAACTCGAACAGCTGGTGGTGGTCGGCGATGAGGGCGCCGAAGCTTTCGAGAAGGTCCTGCTGGCACCCTGCGACACGCCGCTCACCGAACCGCCGCTGTCGGCCGACGAGGTCGTGCAGCTGCTCTACACCTCCGGCACCACCGGCATGCACAAGGGCGTGATGCATTCATCCAACACCCTGCTCGCCAATGTGCGGCCCTACGTGGAACGGCTCGGCCTGAGCGGCCGCGATGCGGTGTTCATGGGCTCGCCGCTGGCGCACCAGACCGGCTTTCTCTACGGCATGTGGCTGCCCATCGTGCTGCAGACCACGCTGTCGCTGATGGACGTGTGGGACAAGGAGCGCGCCTGGTCGATCATCCAGGCGCAGAAGTGCAGCTTCACCATGGCCGCGACGCCGTTTCTCGCCGACCTGATGACGGCAAGCAGCGCGCCGCCGGCCGCCGAGGCGGCGCTGCGCATCTTTGCCTGCGGCGGTGCGCCGATTCCGCGTGCACTCGCCGAGCAGGCGGTTGCGCGCCTCGGCATCAAGCTGCTGTCCGTCTACGGCATGTCGGAGAACGGCGCCGTCACCGTCACGGCGCCGAATGCGCCTGCGGACAAGGTGTTCAGCGCCGACGGCTCGCCCCTGCCCGGCGTGCGCCTGCGCGTGGTGGATGCCGAAGGCGCCGAACTGCCCCGCGGCGAAGAGGGTCGGCTGCTGATCCACGCGCCCTCAAATTTTCTCGGCTATCTGCTCAAGCCGGAGGCCTACGGCATGGACGCCGACGACTGGTTCGACTCCGGCGACCTCGCCCGCATGGACGCCGACGGTTACGTCCGCATCACCGGGCGCAGCAAGGACATCATCATCCGCGGCGGCGAAAACGTGCCGGTGGTGGAGGTGGAGAATCTGCTGTACCGGCACCCGGCCATCGTCGACGCGGCGGTGGTCGGCATGCCGCACCCGCGCTTGGGCGAGACCGGCTGCTGCTTCGTGAGTCTGAAGCCGGGCCAGAGCTTCGATCTGGCGGCGCTGCGCCAATACCTGGACGCGGCCGGCATGACGCGCAACTACTGGCCCGAGCGCGTGGAAATCGTCGACAGCTTCCCGCGAACGGCGAGCGGCAAGATCCAGAAATTCCAGTTGCGCGAAACCGCGCGGCAGCTCGCTGCGGAAAACCTCAAGCCCTGATGTCCCTCCGTGCTGACCGACGCTGAGCAAGACCCGATGCCCGGACCCCTGCAGGGCGTGCGCGTCCTCGATCTGACCACGGTCCTGATGGGGCCATATGCCACGCAGATCCTGGCGGATTACGGCGCCGATGTGCTCAAGGTCGAGCCGCCGGAGGGCGATGGCACGCGCGGCATCGGCCCGATGCGCTCGCCCGGCATGGGCGCGATCTTCCTCAACGCCAATCGCGGCAAGCGCAGCATGGTGCTCGACCTCAAGCGTCCTGAGGCGCGCGCCGCGCTGCTGCGCCTGGCCGAGAACATGGACGTGCTGATCTACAATGTGCGCCCGCAGGCGATGGCGCGGCTGGGCCTGTCCTACGAGGAGGTACGCGCGGTCAATCCGCGCATCGTCTACGTCGGCGTGTTCGGTTATGGCCGCGCCGGTCCCTATGGCGAGCGTCCGGCCTACGACGACCTGATCCAGGGCGCGGCCGGCCTGCCGGCGCTGTCCCTGATGGCCGGCAGCCCGACACCGCGCTACGTGCCCACCACCATCGCCGACCGCACGGTCGGGCTCAGCGCTGTGGGCGCGATTCTCGCCGCCCTGCTGCATCGCGAACGCAGCAACGAGGGCCAGAGCGTGGACGTGCCGATGTTCGAGACCATGACGCAGTTCGTCATGGGTGATCACCTGGGAGGACGCAGCTTCGTACCGGCCCAGGGACCGACCGGCTACGCGCGCCTGCTGGCACACGAGCGCCGGCCCTACCCGACTCGCGACGGCCACATCTGCGCACTGATCTACTCCGACCGGCAGTGGAAAAGCTTCTGCGCGCTGATCGACCGGCCGCAGATGTTCGCCAGCGATCCGCGGCTCGCCAGCCTCACGACGCGCACGCAGCACATCGACGAGTTGTACCGGTTCGTGGCCGAGCAGATGAGCACGCGCAGCACCGCCGAGTGGATGCAGGCGCTGGAGCAGGCCGACATCCCCTGCATGCCCATGCACACGCCCGACAGCCTGATCGATGATCCGCATCTGC
>CAMLNE010000380.1 GCA_946481265.1 uncultured Panacagrimonas sp.
CCGTGACGGCCGAAACCGAGGTCTGCCTGATCGAGGTCATGAAGCTGTTCACCTCGGTCCGCGCCGGCGTGGCCGGCATCGTGCGCCAGATCGCGGTGCAGGATGCGGAAATGGTCGAGCACGACCAGGTGCTGCTCTACATCGAGCCGGCGTGAGCCCCGTGAGTTCGAGAGTACCCCGTGCGCGAGTGCAGGGCATCGAGGCGGCGAGGCTGACTCTCCGAACCGATTGTCCGCGGCAGCTCCGCGCCTTCCTGCACACCGCTTGCGCCGACCGCGCCTGTGATCTGCCCTGGCCTGCACGGGGGGCCGCATGAAGCGGCTGCTGATCGCCAACCGCGGCGAGATCGCGCTGCGCATCGTGCGCGCCGCGCGGGCGCTGGGCATCGAGTCCGTGCTCGCGGCATCGGCAGCCGACCGCGACAGCCTGGCCGCGAAGGAGGCCGATCGGACCGTGGTCCTGGGACCGGCGAAGGCCTCGCTGTCCTATCTGGATCCGAGACTCGTCGTGCACGCCGCCAAGGCCACCGGCTGCGACGCCCTGCATCCCGGTTACGGCTTCCTGTCCGAGCGCACCGCGCTGGTCACGCTGTGCGAGTCCAATGGCGTCGCGTTCGTCGGACCCACCGCGACGTCGATGGACCAGGTGGGCGGCAAGATCGCCGCGCGCGAGCTGGCCGCCGGCGCGGGTGTGCCGCTGGTGCCCGGCAGCGGTGCGCTCGCCAATGCAGACGAGGCGCTGGCGTTCGCCTCCAGCGTGGGATTTCCGGTCGTCACCAAGGCCTCCGCCGGCGGCGGCGGGCGCGGCATGGTGGTGGCGCATACCCCGGAGGAACTGAAGGAAGGCTTCGAGCGCGCCTCGCACGAGGCCAGCGAAGCCTTCGGTGACGGCACGCTCTTCCTCGAACGCTTCGTGCAGACCGCGCGCCACATCGAGGTGCAGGTGATGGGCGACGGCATGGGCAAGGTGCTGCACTTCGGCGAGCGGGACTGCTCGGCGCAGCGGCGTTACCAGAAGATGGTCGAGGAGGCGCCCGGCGCGATCCTGCCGGAGGACGTGCGCACGCGGCTGCACGAATCGGCGGTGCGGCTGCTCTCCTCGATCAAGTACCGCAACGCCGGCACCGTGGAGTTCCTCTACGACGTCGAGCGCCAGGCGTTCTACTTCATCGAGGTCAACGCGCGCATCCAGGTCGAGCACCCGGTATCGGAGCAGCTTTGCGGCGTGGACCTGATCCAGATGCAGCTGAAGGTGGCCGGCGGCGAGCCGCTCGCGCTCGAGCAGAAGGACATCGTGCGGCGCGGCCATGCCATCGAGGTGCGCGTGATCGCCGAGGATCCGGACCGCGGCTTCGCGCCCTCGCCCGGACGCATCACGCGCTGGACACCGCCGGGCGGCGACGGCGTACGCCTGGACAGCGCCATGTTCGAGGGCGCGATGGTGCCGCCGTTCTACGACAGCATGATCGCCAAGCTGATCGTGACCGGCGCCGACCGCGCACAGGCGGTGCAGCGCCTGCAGGCCGCGCTCGCGTCCTTCACGATCGAGGGCATCGCCACCAACCTGAAGCTGCTGCGGCACATCGCCGCGCATCCCGATTTCATCGACAACCGCATCTCGACGCGCTGGTTGGAGCAGGTGCTGTTGCCGAGCTACTCGCAGCGATCCGCGATTTGACGGAATTTCACCGCAAAGGCGCAAAGGAAAAAGAGAGAACGCAAAGAAAGAAAAGCATGGGAGTGGAGTGAAGCTTCCGGATCCTCAATCCTTTGCGTCCTTTCTTTTTCCTTTGCGCCTTTGCGGTAAACAGACTCGCAATACGGAGCTACCCAATGGCCCACATTGAATTCCTCGACGAAACCATGCGCGACGGGCAGCAAAGCCTGTGGGGCATGCGCATGCAGGCCGGAATGGCCCTGCCCGTCGCCCCGTTGCTGGATCGCACCGGCTTTCGCGTGATCGACCTGACCGGCTCCTCGATGTTCGAGGTGATGATCCGCACCTGCCGCGAGGATCCCTGGGCGGGCCTGGACCTGCTCACGCAGGCGATGCCGCGCACCAGGATCCGCGGCGGCATGCGCAGCAACGCGAGCGTGACCTTCCAGGTGACGCCCGACGCACTGATGGATGCCTGGATGCGCCAGCTCAACCGCCACGGCTGCCGGTCCTTCTGGATCTACGACGTGCTGTTCAACATCGACAAGATGCACCGCCTGGCCAAGGTCGCCAAGGAATTCGGATCGGAGGTCGCCGGCAGCATCATGTTCGCGCTCTCGCCGGTGCACACCGACGAGTACTACGCCGACAAGGCCGACAAGCTGTCGGCCTCGCCGGACATCGACACGATCCTGCTCTACGACACTGGCGGCGTGCTGGAAAAGGAGCGCCTGCAGACCCTGCTGCCGGCGATCAAGGCCAGGTCGCGCGGCAAGCCGATCGAGTTCCACTCGAACAACATCCTCGGCCAGTCGGCCAAGGCCTATCTCGACGCGATCGACCTGGGCGTGAGCATCCTGCACACCGCGAGCCGACCGATGGCCAACGGCCCCTCGGTGCCGTCGACCGAGATCATGGTGCACAACATCGAGCTGCTGGGGCACACCCACTCGCTCGACAAGAGCCTGTTCAGGCCGGTGGCGGATCACTTCGAGAAGGTCGGCAAGGCGGCGGGTTACCTGGTCAACCAGAGCAACGAGTACGACATCCTCGCGATCCAGCACCAGGTGCCGGGCGGCATGACCGGCACGCTCAAGGCGCAGCTCGAGAAGCACGGCATGAGCCATCGCCTGGAAGAGGTGTTCCGAGAGACCGCCGTCGTGCGCAAGGAGCTGGGCTATCCGGGCATGGCCACGCCCTTCTCGCAGCTTGTCGGCATCCAGGCGGTGCTCAACATCGTCACGGGCAAGCGCTACGGCACGGTTCCCGACGAGGTGATCCAGTACGCCGCCGGTTACTACGGCAGCACCGTGGCGCCGATCGACCCGGACGTGCTCGACCGGATCATGGCCGCACCGCGCGCCAAGGTGATCCTGTCCAGCCCGCCCGAGCAGCCGACGATCGAGGAACTGCGCAAGCGCTACGGCACGCAGGACGACGACGAGCTGATCCTGCGCGCGCTGGTGCCGCAGGCCGACATCGAGAAGATGCGCGCCGCCGGGCCGATCAGGACGACGTATCCGCTGCTCTCCTCGCCGGAACTCGACCAGGTGGCGCGCCTGATGAAGACGGCGAAGTCACCGGTGCTGCAGCTCAGGACCGAGGCGCTGTCGCTGGAACTGTCGCGTTAGCGGCGGGTTCCGAACACGCTTCCCGCCGTTTCGGAACGGCACCGGAGGCCGTGATGCGAGGCAGTTCCCGTCGGATGGCAGGAGCCCCTCACCCCGACCCTCTCCCCACGCCTGAAGACGCGTGGGGAGAGGGAGCCGATCTGATGTCGGTGTCCGATCCCGTGCCGGCGTCTGAACTTGCAGCCGGCGAGCTGGCGGTCGCGCAGGTCTCGCCCTAGGGCCTGTTAACGCTATTTCGATCGCGGCGTTGCCCCCGCAAATCCGGC
>CAMLNE010000381.1 GCA_946481265.1 uncultured Panacagrimonas sp.
GCCGTCGGCGACGTGGCACAGGTCAGTATCGATGCCACGGGGAAAAACTATCGCGCGACCGTGCTTCGGGTGGTTCCCTCAGGCGATCCGGTGACGCGCCGATTCACGGTGAAGCTGCAACTGGACGATGCGACGGGCCTGACGCCAGGACTGTTCGGGCGCAGCCGCTTCAAGGTCGGCGAGACCGATGGCCTGCGCGTGCCGGACGCGGCGCTGGCGCTGCGCGGGGGACTGACCGGCGTTTTCGTCGTGAGCGAGAAAGACCGGCTCGACTTTCGCTGGGTGCGCACCGGGCGGCGCGATGGCGGTCTGACCGAAGTCACGGCGGGGCTTCAGACTGGCGAGACCGTGCTGGCGCAGGTGCCAGAGACGGTTCGCGACGGTGATCGCCTGAAGCGGCAAACGCCTTGAGCAGGCCGGGCATGCGCGAACGCCAACTCAACTCGGCCGGCCGGATCGCCGACTACTTCATCGAATCCAAGCTCACGCCGGTCTTCGTGCTGTTCTGCCTGGCGGTCGGATGGATCGCCGCGACGCTGACGCCACGCGAGGAAAACCCACAGATTCTGGTCCCGGGTGCGGAGGTGTTGTACGCGCTTCCGGGCCGATCCGCCGCGGATGTCGACCGCCTGGTGGCCGCGCCGGTTGAACGCGCGCTGCGCGAGATTGAGGGCGTGGACCACACCTATGCCACGGCGATGCAGGGACAGGCGCTCGTCGCTGTCCAGTTCCACGTCGGCGTGGACAAGGAAAAAGCCATGGTGCGCGTGTATCAGCACATCGGCAGTGTCCAGGCGCTGCTGCCGCCGGAGGTCGCGCCGCCGCTGATCAGGCGGGTGGATGCCGACGACATTGCCGTTGTCACCGTCACGCTGGCCTCGGAGCGCTACGACGACTACGCCCTGCGCCGCCTGGCGGAGCGCGTCGCCGAGCGGCTCAACTCCATTGCCTCGGTGTCGCGCGTCGAACTGCACGGCGGAGTGTCACGCGAGATTCGCGTCGAGCCCGATCCGGCGCGGCTCGAAGCCTTCGGCCTGACCCTGAGCGAGGGCCTGGCCGCGCTGGCGGCGGGAAACACGGCCGCGGAGGTCGGCGATACCGTGCACGCGGGGCGGACCCTGCGCGTGCAGTTGCGCGGTGAACTGCAATCTGCCGACGAGGTGCGCAGGCTGGCGGTGGGCGTCCATCAAGGCCGCCTGATCTACGTCGACGACGTTGCGACCGTCCACGACGGGCCGGCGCAGGAGCGGGAATCCCAGGTGCGACTGGGCTTTGGTGCCGGCGATGCGCGATTCGGGCAAGTCGCCGGTGAAATGCCGGCCGTCACGATATCCGTGGCCAAAAAGCCGGGAACGAACGCGGTCACCATGGCACGCGAGGTGCTGGCCGCCGTCGAGACGCTGCGCCAGCAGTTCATTCCGGCGGACGTGCACGTCGTCACGACCCGCGACGACGGTGCCAAGGCCAACGACACGGTCAATCATCTGCTGCGTGATCTGGCGGTGGCGATCAGCGCGGTGATCCTGACGCTGCTGCCCTTTCTCGGGCTGCGCGCCGGCTTGATCATCAGCTTCGTGTTGCCCCTGATCCTGTGCCTGACCCTGATGGTGGATCTGCTCACCAGCCACACCGTCAATCGCATATCGCTGTTCGCGATGATCCTGTCGCTGGGCATGATCGTGGACGACAGCATCGTGGTGCTGGAGAACATCTACCGCAACTACCAGCAGCGTTCGGATGTCGACCCACGCCGCCAGGCGGTGCTGGCGGTCAACGAGATCGGCCCGCCGACGACCATTGCGACGTTTTCGGTGGTGCTGGTGTTCGCGTCGCTGAACCTGCTCACCGGGATGAACGGTGCCTACTTCGAGCCGATCACGTTCAACGTGCAGGTCACCATGGCGCTGTCGCTGCTGCTGGCCTACATGATCGTGCCCTGGGCCTGCCATCGCTGGCTGCGCGGACACGTCCACTCGCATGCGCACGAAGACGCGTCTTCCGCGTCGCATCGCCGTTATTTCAAGGTTCTGACGCCGCTGTTGCACGATCACCGCCGGCGCCGGACGTTCTATGCCCTGACCGCGCTCGCCCTGCTGGGCGCGCTGATGCAGCCGGCGTGGCCGTTCATCCGGCCCGCGGGTGTCGGCGGTCCGCCCTCGGCCGGCAGCGTGATGGTCGCCATCATGCCCAAGGAGGACCGCAGCCATTTCAGCATCACGCTCGACATGCCCGAAGGCACGCCGATCGAAAGGACCGACGAGGTCGTGCGCCGCATGGGCGCGCTGCTGCGCGGCCAGCCGCTGGTCGCCAACTGGGTGAGCTACGTCGGCCTGCCGCCAGTGGTGGACTTCGCCGGGCAGATCCGTGGGGCTGCAAACCGTCAGGCCGCGCATCTGGCCGAGATCACGGTCATGCTGGTACACAAGAAGGCGCGCAAGACGACCTCGTCCGCGGTGATCGCGGAACTGCGCGCCGCCACCGCCCCTTTGCGAACCGACTACCCCGGTCTGGAGATCACGCTGCGCGACGTTCCCCCCGGCCCTCCCAGTGTCGCCACGGTGGTGGCCGAGATCTACGGCGAGGATGCCGGAGTGCGCCGCCAACTGGTCGCCCGGGTGCGTGAACGCTTCGAGGCGACCTGGGGCGTGGTGGACGTCTATGACTCCGAGCCGGTGGATGCACCACGGATCGATCTGCAGGTCGACCACGAGAAGGCGATGTTATCCGGCGTCACCGCCGCTGCCGTCGAGGAGACGCTGCGCAGCCTGCTCGACACGCGCGTGCTCTCCGAGGCGCGCATCGAAGGTGAGCGGGCGCCGGTGCCCATCCTGGTTCAGGTGCCGCGCGGGCACGATCTGGATCCGCGGCAGCTCGACCGGGTATACGTGGTCAACGCACAGGGCCAGCGCATTCCGGTTTCGGAACTTGTTAAGCCCGTGCAGACGCACGTCGATCGGCCGATCCTGCGCAAGGACAATGAGCCCTACAGCTTCGTCGCCGCCGACGCCGCGGGCAGCGCTGCGGGCTACATCATCCTCGACATGAACCACCACCTGGACGGCCTGGAGTTGCCGGGGGGCGAGGTGCTGCGCACCGGCAATCTGGGCCTGCAGGCGCAGGCGCCGAGTTCTCTGGACGGGTACCAACTGCTCTGGGACGGCGAGCTGCGACTCACGCTCGATGCGCTCGGCGAAATGAGCATGATCCTGCTCGCCAGCCTTGCGCTGATCTTTCTTCTGCTCGTGGCTGCGTACCGGTCGTTCATGCTCGCGACGCTGGCGATGACGGCGGTGCCGCTCGGGTTCATCGGTGTATTCCCGGGGCACTGGCTGCTCGGCATCGACTTCAGCATGGGGTCCGCCATCGGGGTCGTCGCGCTGGCGGGGGTGGTCATCCGCAATTCGCTGCTGATCATCGACTTCATCCGCGACTACCAACGTGCGGGCCATCCGCTGGAGGAAGCGGTCAAGCTCGCCGGTGCCGTCCGCTTCAGGCCGATCATGCTGTCAGCGCTGACGGTCGCCCTGG
>CAMLNE010000382.1 GCA_946481265.1 uncultured Panacagrimonas sp.
GCCGGGCAGGCGGTGCTGGTGTTTCCCTCGTACTACCTCAACAGCCCCTCCTCGATGTTCGGCCACACCCTGCTGCGCCTGGATCCGGGCGAGGCCGATGGCGGATCCGAGTACCTGTCCTTCGCGCTGAATTTCGGTGCCCTGGTGGACCCGGACGACAACGGCCTGTTCTACGCGTTCAAGGGCCTCGCCGGCGGCTACGCCGGCCAGTTCGAGGTCGACCACTATTACAAGAAGATCCGCGAGTACAACCGCAGCGAGAACCGCGATATCTGGGAATACCCGCTGAACCTGACCCCGGAAGAAACCGAGCGGCTGGTCCAGCACCTGTGGGAACTGCGCGGCATCAACTTCGCGTACTACTTCTTCGACGAGAACTGCTCCTACCGGATCCTGGAAATGCTCGAGGTCGCCCGGCCCGGGCTGGACCTGACGAGCGGATTTCCGGTGACCGCGATCCCGATCGACACGGTCCGCGCGGTGGAGCAGGCGGGCCTGGTTCGCGACAAGCGCTTCCGCCCCTCGCAGGGCACCGTGCTCAAGCAGCGCCTGGGCCATGTGCCGGCCCCGCTGCGCGGGCTCGTGGTCGAGTTGAGCCGATCGCCGGATCGGCTCGATGAGCCCGATCTGCAGGCGCTCGATCCTGCCGTACGCGCATCGCTGATCGAGACTGCCTACAAGTACCTGCGCTACACGCAGACCGGCGAGGATCGCGATCCGGTCGTGGCGCAGAACAGCTTTCGCCTGCTGCAGGCGCTGCAGGCGCATGCCGCTCATCTGCCGGCGGCGGATCCGCCGCCCGATCCGGCGACCTCGCCCGAGCACAGCCACGGCAGCCGCCGTCTCGCCTTCGGGCTGTGGAGCGATGGCGGCCAGGAATACCTGAGCATGGGCCTGCGCATGTCGCTGCACAGCCTGCAGGAGAACCGCACCGGCTTTCCCGCCGGCGCGCAGATCAACATCGGCAACCTCGACCTGAGGCTCGAGGATGACGGCGACCTCGACATCAACCGGCTCGACCTGGTCGACATCCTGTCGCTGAGCCCGCGCGACCGTTTCTTCAAGCCACTGTCCTGGGCGGTTCGCACGGGGATCGAGCGGCAGTGGATCGACGGCGAGGAACACCGGGTCGCCCACGTCAACGGCGGAGCCGGAGCGACGCGCACGCTGTGGGCGGACAACCGGGTCTACGGCCTGGGCACGGCCCGGCTCGAGCACAACCATGGCTTCGCCGATCCGCTGCAGCCCGCGCTGGGCCTGCGTGGTGGGCTGTTGCTGGACGCGGGTCCGGTGATCCTGCACTGGGAGCTCGGTGCGGAGAAGTTCGCCAACGGCGAACTGCGCAAGGGCGTGGATCTGCGCCACAACCTGCAGATCTCGCGCAACCAGGCCCTGCACCTGGAACTGGGGTGGCGCGACGACCGGGTCGACGATGGGCTCGCGGTCGGCCTGCGCTACCAGTATTACTACTGAGATGCGGCGGCCCATCCTGCTTCTGCTGGTGCTCCTGTGTTCCGGCCTGGCGGGCTGCACCTCGGTGTTCCTGTATCCCGACCGCGTGCGGTATCCCGGCGATCGCACGCTGGGAACGGGGGTCGAGGATGTCTGGATTCGCGCGCACGACGGTGGCGACCTGCACGCGCTCCACCTGCCGGCGCAGGGACCATCGCGCGCAACCGTGCTCTACCTGCACGGCAACGCCGAGAACCTGAGTTCGCACATCCGTGCAGTGGGCTGGCTGCCGGCCCGCGGCTACAGCGTCCTGGCCCTCGACTACCGCGGCTACGGGCGCTCGAGCGGCAAGGCGAGCGTCGCGGGCATCCACCAGGACGCCGACGCGGCCCTGGACTGGCTGCTCGCGCACGAGGGGGACACGCCGCTGATCGTCTTCGGCCAGAGCCTGGGAGGGTCGGTCGCGATCCGGCTGGTTGCCGATGCGGCATCACGCCAGCGGATCGCGGCCGTGATCGCGGACAGCGCCTTTTCGAGCTACCGCGACGTGGCGCGCGAGAAGCTGGGCCAGGTCTGGCTGACCTGGGCCTTGCAGTGGCCGCTGTCACTGCTGATTTCCGATGGGTATTCGGCGATCGACGTCGTCGAGCGCATTGCCCCGATCCCGCTGCTGCTGATCCACGGCGAGCGCGACCCCATCGTCGACGCCCGTCACTCGCGGCGACTCCACGAGGCGGCGCACGAACCCCGGGAGCTGTGGCTGATCCCGGATGGCCGGCACACCGACGCGGTCCTGCGCGCGCCGGTGCGCGAACGCCTGGTCGACTTCATGAACGCCGCGGTGGAACGCGCCGGCGACCGCTGAGGCCTGGCCGGCGCCCGCGCGAGGGTCCGCTGTGCGGCGGCTTGCCGTTGCCGTGCGCGGCCCGCGAAAATTCCGCGGTCCGGTCCCGGCCGGCATCCCGTCAGTGGACCATTTCGCCTGGCCGCCCCGTTGAAAAAGGCCGGACGACTCCCAACTCCTGACCACCGATCCTGTTCAGACTCCAGAGCACCGCTGCGCATGACTGAAAAGCACACCTTCCAGGCCGAGACCAAGTCCCTGCTCCGCCTGATGATCCATTCCCTGTACTCGAACAAGGAGATCTTCCTGCGCGAGCTGATCTCCAACGCCTCCGACGCCTGCGACAAGCTGCGCTTCGAGGCCATCTCCCGGCCCGAACTGCTCGGTGACGGCGAGCTGGCGGTGGACATCGTTCCCGACAAGAAGGCCGGCACGCTGACCATCAGCGACAACGGCATCGGCATGTCGCGCGAGGACATGATCGAGCACCTGGGCACCATCGCCCGCTCGGGCACCCGCGAATTCATGGGCAAGCTCACCGGCGACCAGGCCAAGGATGCACAGCTCATCGGCCAGTTCGGTGTGGGCTTCTACTCCTCGTTCATCGTCGCCGACGAGGTCACGGTGAAGAGCCGCCGCGCCGGCACCGACACCGCCACGGAATGGGTGTCGGGCGGCGAAGGCGAGTTCGAGATCCGCGACAGCGACAAGGCCGGCACCGGCACCGAGGTGATCCTCAAGCTGCGCGAGGACGACAAGGAATTCCTCGAGCCCTCGCGCCTGTCCTTCATCGTGCGTCGCTACTCCGACCACATCGGCCTGCCGATCCGGCTGCGCAACGACAAGGGCGAGCTGGACACGCTCAACCAGGCGCGCGCCTTCTGGACCCGCCCCAAGAGCGAGCTCAAGGACGAGGACTACCAGTCCTTCTACAAGCACCTGTCGCACGATTTCGAGGATGCGCTGACCTGGTCGCACCACAAGGTGGAGGGCAACCTCGAGTACACCTCGCTGATCTACATTCCCAAACGCGCCTCCTTCGAGTTGTGGAACCGCGAGGCGCACCAGGGCCTGCACCTGTACGTCAAGCGCGTCTTCATCATGGACAAGGCGGCCGAACTGCTGCCGGCCTACCTGCGTTTCGTGCGCGGTCTGGTCGACACCGCGGACCTGCCGCTGAACGTCTCGCGCGAGATCCTGCAGGGCAGCCGCACCACCGAGA
>CAMLNE010000383.1 GCA_946481265.1 uncultured Panacagrimonas sp.
GAAACCCTTGGCCATCGGGATGTAGGTGATGTCCATGGCCCAGACCTGGTTCGGCCGGTCGATCTTCAGATCCCGCAGCAGGTACGGGTAGATCGGGTGCTTCGGGTGACGCCGGCTGGTGTTGGGCTTGCGATAGATCGCCTCGATGCCCATGCGGCGCATCAGGGTGGCGACGTGTTTGCGCCCCACCCGAATGCCGGCCTGCGCCAGCAGGTCGCGCAGCATACGGGCGCCTGCGAACGGATAGTCCAGGTGCAGTTCGTCGATCCGGCGCATCAGCGCCAGATCCGCCGCGCTGACCGGCCGTGGCAGGTAGTACACGCTGCCACGGCTGATGCCGACGGCGCGCGCTTGTTTCGTCAGCGACAGGCCGTGGCTGCGGTCGATCATCGCTTTGCGCTCAGCAGTCCCACCTTGATGAGCGCGCCTTCTAAAAAATCGTTCTCCAGGGTCAGCTCGCCGATCTTCGCGTGAAGGGTCTTGAGGTCGACCGGCGGCTCGGCCGCCTTGGCATCGCCGCCAAGCGCGCTCGCTGCGCTGGCGATCAGCTGTTCCTTCCAGGTCGCAATCTGATTCGCGTGCACGTCGAACCGCACTGCAAGCTCGGCCAGCGTGGCGTCGCCCTTGACTGCGGCCAGTGCCACTTTGGCTTTGAACGCCGGTGAGTGATTCCGGCGGGTCCTCCTGCTCATGTCTGCTCCTGATACGAGGCGCATCATCGCCTCAAAGAACAGAACTTCCACCTACGTCACTGTGCAGATTCTCGGGGCCAGCTCTGCCGATGGGGGGGCCGTCCGCTGCAACGGGCCCCGCCGTCGTTTTGGGGTTGGAGCTACAGGCCGACACGAGAGCCACGCAGGCGGCCAAGATGGCGAGGGCCCGCATGGCCACGTGGATCGCAAGGTTCAGAAACAAGGCGCGCATATCCGACCCTCAACTCGCCCGACCGAGCGTGCGCTCGTACTGCGGTGCGACGAACGGGATCTTCTCCATCTCTTCGGCGATGCGTTCGTTTTCGGGTCCGCTGCTGGATGGAAACGACCTGAGCATCGACATCGCGATAGGAGCCGAGGTGAGCTTGGCCAAGGTTGCGTAGTTTTCTGCCAGTTCGACCTGCACCTCGTCGAGGACGCGGCCGCTGGCGGCGTCCGAGAAGTAGAGCTTCCCGCGGATGCGATCGCCGACCGTGAGCTTCTGGACGACGTTCCGGTCGTACGCGTCCTCCTTGAAGCTCAGATTGAGGACGCGACCGGCGCACTGGTTCTGCGACTGGCACACCTGAAGCGGAGCGCGAACCACGCGGGCAGTGGACTGGATGTACACCGCCATGTTGCTCGCAAAGATCAGAGGAAGGTTGGCGGCGTCCTCGCGCGGCTGGATGTCCGCGGTAACCAGCACGCTGCCATAACCCTGGAAATGCGGCTGCACGCTTCGCAGATCCTTGACCGACTGGTACGAGTGGTACGCCCCGGTGACGCCGCGAGCCCTGTCGAAGGAGTCGTAAGCCGTCTGCACCGCGGCACATCCGGTCAGGACCGTGACGAGCATGATGAAGACTGAGAAATGAATGGCCGAACGGCGGCGATCCGAAAACGGGTGAGGCATAAGGACTCCTCTTTTCAGTTGTGCCTAAGGGGAAGGTGGTGGGTCACGGCGATGTCGCCATGGCCGAATTCGGGAGCACGATCTCGGTCCAGACATCGGGCGCGCCGCGAGCGGCTCCCGTCAGATTCAGTGGCGCGCATACAAGCTCTCCCTTCGTCGTGGAGGGCAGCGCGCCCTCCCTTTTCTCGACATCTGTTTTTCATATTGTCACTCATAGAGCGTGGCTCGATAAAGCCTTGGTGTTTAGCGTCTGTGAATGCCGTCGCATCCCCAGCTGCTGTTGGTGGGTCAACGCCTCAGGGCGTTAAGGGAAGAGCGTGGAATCTCGCAGGAGAATTTCGCGCTCGAAGCGGGCATTGCGCGCAGCTATTACGGCGGCATCGAAAGGGGGCAACGGAACCTGGCGGCTCTCAATCTGATCCGGATTGCCGCTGCGCTCGGCGTCGAGGTCGGCGAAATATTCCCGCCAATGCAGTCACTACGGCGGGCGCGGCCGAGGTAGCGACTGGATCGATCAGCAGGCATAGGTCAGCGCTTTCCCTTCTACGCCTTCAGCTGGCTGATGATGTTCATCCGGTCATCGGCCACGGCCTGCGCGATATCCCGCTCCGTACGAAGCTGCGAAACCCTCTCTTCAAGCTTGCGATTCACGGCGATCGTCTCGGTCGTCATCCGCGTCTGGTTCGCCAGCGCTTCTCGAAGATCGTGAAGCGAGGTCTGCGACTCCGAAACGAGATCCTTGTCGGCGGCACGCTCCTGCTCATGCCGTTCAGTCAGTCGCGCATGTTCCGCCGCAAGCTGCTGCGCGCTCAGCGCCAGACACCGCGCCATCCATCCCTTCATCTCTGATTCGAGATCGGCCGGCAGCTCGATCGTGTTCCGGATCACTTTGGCCGCCATCTGCTCGCGCAGCTTCTGCAGGACGCGGCTCGCCCGCTGACGCTGGCATCCGCCCGCCTCGGAGATCAGCTCCTCCAGCTTCGGCGGACGTCCCAAGCGATCAGCGAGAGACGCAGCCAGCGTCATCAATTGCTCGTCGTCCAGAACGGGCGGACGTCCCTTGGCGTCCGATGTCGGCTTGCCAGCGCCGTGCGCATCGTTCGCCGCCGCGTGGGCAGTCGACTTCGAAGGTTTGGAACCATTCGGAACGGAACGTTCGGAACCGTTCCGATGGGGTGAGAACTCAGCCCGCATCGCGCACCTCCCTGTCATGCAGATCGTCGTTGGCCGCCTCGCGAACCACGAAGGGCATGCGCCTGCGCCCCTTGCGACCATGGGCCAGCAGGTAGTCGAGCTCTTTGGGCTCACGCGTGGCCGCGCTCCAGTGATCCAGCGTGGCCACCAGCTCCGCGACGAAGTAGTTCGGGACTTCCCGCGACTTGTACGGGATCAGGAGGTAGTCAAACACCGCACGCAGCCCGACGGCCAGCTTCGGCTCACGACGCTCCAGCCACTGCAGATGAGGACCAATCATCTCGATGGTCAGCGTCTCGTGCCGAACGGTCAGCGCATGGTCGGGACGGCGGTACTCGCCGACCGACCGGAGCTTGCCCACGTCGTGCAGCAGGTAGCCGAGCTGCGCGATATGCGGCGACCACGCATCGTTCGGCAGGACAAAGCGGACCAGCGCTTCGGCGACGTCGAGCAGTTCCGTGCTGTGCGTCAGCAGGCCGCCGATCCAGGCGTGGTGGTGGCTGACGCTGGCCCGGCACCGCAGAAAGGGAACGCCGATCACGGGGTCGAGAAGGATCTCGCGCAGGAAACCGTCGAGAGGCGTAGGCAAGCTCGCCTCCAGGTGAGCCAGCCGATCGAATGCGGGAAGCACCGACTCCGGACAGCGATGGCGCGGCAGCAGGTCAGTCGCCCTGGGCACCGCGGAGCTGCCCAGCCCAGCCAGCGCCTGCAACGTGAGC
>CAMLNE010000384.1 GCA_946481265.1 uncultured Panacagrimonas sp.
GCAGCGACTTGTCGCGCATGAAATCGGCTTCCGTCTTCTGCACCAGCTTCTGCACCGCCGGCTGCTCCGCGAACAGCTTGAGCAGCCGCTTGTTCTTCGGTGAGCCGCGCTTCGCCGCGAGCAGCTTCTCGCCTGCCGCCAGTTCGTCCCCTGCGGTCAGCGCCGCTTCCGCCTCCGCGATCAGCTCACTGACGACGCGTGTCTGCTTGCGATAAAGGTTCGCAACCGACGGCGCATGTACACGGTACTCCTGCGACTGCTCCTCGCCGACCGGACCGCTGATGATCAGCGGCGTGCGCGCCTCGTCGATCAGGATCGAGTCGACCTCGTCGATGATCGCGTAGTGCTGGCCGCGCTGGACCTTGTCCTTGAGCGCGAAGGCCATGTTGTCGCGCAGGTAGTCGAAGCCCAGCTCGTTGTTGGTCGCGTAGGTGATGTCGCAGGCATAGGCCTCGCGCTTCTCCGCCTGGCTCTGGCCCGAGGCGACGACCCCGACGCTCATGCCCAGGAAGCGGAAGATGCGTCCCATCCACTCGGCGTCGCGACGGGCGAGGTAGTCGTTGACGGTGACGACGTGGACGCCCTTGCCTTCCAGCGCATTGAGATAGGCACCGAGCGTGGCGACCAGGGTCTTGCCCTCGCCGGTGCGCATCTCGGCGATCTTGCCGTCGTGGAGCACCGCGCCGCCGATCAGCTGAACGTCGAAGTGGCGCATGCCCAGCACGCGCTTGCCCGCCTCGCGCACGCAGGCAAAGGCTTCCGGCTGGATCTGCTTGAGCCGCTCACCCTTGGCGAGCCGCTCGCGGAACACGTCGGTCTGCTGCGCGAGTCCTTCGTCGGTCATCGCGGCGAACTTCGGCTCGAGTTCGCCGACCGCTTTGACGAGTCCGCGGAAACCACGGACGTTACGCTGGTTGCGGCTGCCAAAAAGGCGCGCCAGCCAGTTGTTGGGCATGTGGACCTTGGGTGTCGGCCTTGCAGCCGGGGACGGGCAAAAATCGCCGCGTATTATGCCCTTGGTGAGTGCGCGCCTGCCCGATTCAAGTCGGCATCGCCTGTCACCGGCGCGGCACGGCCGGGCGCGGCATCGCCCCGTACGTCCCGCCGCGGGCTCAATGCACGGCCTGGATGTACTGCGCCGGATTCACCACGTAGCCGTTGAGCAGCACTTCGAAGTGCACGTGCGGGCCGGTCGAGCGCCCGCTGGAGCCGACGGCGGCGATCTTCTGCCCCTTGTCGACCTTCTGTCCCAGGGTCACCAGCGCGCGCTCGTTGTGGGCATAGCGGGTGACATAACCGTTGCCATGATTGATCTCGACCATCAGGCCGTAGCCGTCCTGCGCCGCGGCCTGGGTGACGACGCCTGCTGCCACGGCCAAGACCTCGGAGCCGGCAGGAGCCGCGAAATCGATGCCCTGGTGCAGCGTGCGCCGGCCGTTGAAGGGGTCCGCGCGCCAGCCGTAGATCGAGGACATGTAGCCGTTGGCCACCGGCCAGCCGGAGGGTTTGAGCTCACGCTGCATGCGGCCCGCAACCAGGATGTCCTCGAGCACGCGCATCTGCCGCTCGCGCTGCAGCAGCTTCTGCTCGAAGGTCTCGAGCGCGCCCAGCACGGGATCGCCGTCGACGTACTGCGCCTCGCTGGCGGCCTCGGGTCCGCCGACCGGCGGCGGCTCGGCGAAGTTGAACTCGTCCGGCTCCAGGCCCGCGATCTCGGTCATGCGGCTGCCGGCCGCATCGAGTCGCAGGACATGCGCCTGCAATTGCGCCACGCGCTGCGACAGCGCCCGCGTGTTTTCCTCGGCGACCGCCTTGGCCTGCGTCAACTCCTCGCGCTGCTCGGCCACCTGGCGGGTCCAGAGCTGCGTGAGCTCGGTCGGAAGCAGGGCGCCCCCGTTGCCGCCACCACGCGCGGCCCAGCCGATCAGCCCGGCGCTGGCGGTCAACGCGCCAAGCACGAACACGGCGGGAGCCCATAGCAGCACGTTGCGCGGGGTGAGCGCGAAACGCCAGGTGCGCCGCCGGTCGCGGCTGACTACGATGATGTCCATTGGAGGAACCCGTCCTTGCGCCCAGATCGTCCGTGACCCCTTCGGATCCCGTCCTGCTGCATGGCCGGCTGCTTCAGCAGCCAGGCGATTTGGATACCCTGCTTCAGCGCGTCCGGCGCATCGAGGCGCTGGATCACGTGTTGCATCAGTGGTCCGGCGAATCCTGGCTGTCGGCGATCCGGGTCGCCAATCTGCGCGGAGATACGCTGGTGGTTTTTTCCGACAGCGCGGCCTCGGCCACGATGCTGCGCTATCGGCGCGAAGATCTGCTGACCTACCTGCGCGGGCAGCACGGGTTGGCGATCAGCCGGCTGGAAACGAAGGTCAGGCCGGGATCGGCGCGGCGCCGAGTCTAAGCGCCGCCCAAAACCCTCCGCAACCCGACGCACGACCCCGCTGGCGGGATTTCCCGGCGAATGGCCCTGGCCCTGGCCCGGTCCGGTCGTCCGAGCCGGGGCCGACATCCTTCAGGCGCCCGCCAGGGCGCCGCGTACGTAGGCGATCGGCGCCGGGCGCTGCTCGTCCTCGAAGGTCACTTCTTCCCAGGCCGAGGGGTCGGCAAGCAGGGCACGCAGCAGCTTGTTGTTGAGCGCGTGGCCCGACTTGTGGGCGGTGTAGGCGCCGATGATGCTGTGTCCGGCCAGGTACAGGTCCCCGATCGCATCGAGGATCTTGTGGCGCACCAGCTCGTCCTCGTAGCGCAGCCCGTCCTGGTTGACGATGCGGAATTCGTCCAGCGCCACCACGTTGTCCAGGCTCGCACCCAGGCCCAGGTTGTTGGCGCGAAGCTGGTCGAGCTCGCGCATGAACCCGAAGGTGCGCGCGCGCGCGACCTCCTGCACGTAGGACGTCGAGGAAAAATCCACCACCGCCGACTGCAGGCCCGACTTGAACACCGGATGCTTGAACTCGACGCTGAAGCTCAGGCGAAAGCCGTCGAAGGGTTCGAAGCGCGCGAACTTGTCGCCATCCTGCACCTGGACCGGCTGGCGGATGCGGATGAAACGCTTCGGTACGTCCTGCTCGTGGATGCCGGCGGACTGGATCAGGAACACGAAGGGACTCGAACTGCCGTCCATGATCGGCGTTTCGGCCGCGGACAGCTCCACCACGCAGTTGTCGATGCCCAGTCCCGCCAGCGCCGACATCAGGTGTTCGACAGTGCCCACCTTTGCGCCGTCCTTGACCAGGTTGCTCGACAGCACGGTCTCGCTGACCAGCTCGGCGCTGGCCGGGATGTCGACCTGCGGATCGAGATCCACGCGACGGAACACGATGCCGGTATCCGGGCCGGCCGGCAGCAGGGACATGAACACGCGGCTGCCCGAGTGCAGGCCGATACCGGCCGCCCGAACCGCCTGTTTCAGGGTGCGCTGTCTGACCATGGAAAATTATCGGGGCCCGGAAGTAGAAACGGGAGCCGGATTAGGGCTCCCGTCCGACATCAAATGCT
>CAMLNE010000385.1 GCA_946481265.1 uncultured Panacagrimonas sp.
ATCCCGATTTGCGCAAGGGGCCGGTCGAGCCATGAAGCGCCGCCGTACCGAAGGAGCCAAGGATGTGCGGGCACTCCGATCGCGTCCTACGAGCAAACAGTCCCAGCCCCCAGCGCCAGGCCCAACGGCAGGCGGGCACGATGCGGAGCCTGCTGCGTCCACCGACGAAGCCCGCGAAGGTATCCGTCTCGGATTCCTGCTCCACGACGTTTCTCGCCTGCGTCGCAGTGCCTACGACCAACTGATGAAGCCACTCGCCGTCACCCGTTCGCAATGGTGGGTTTTGGCGCATCTGTCGCGCCATGACGGCATGACACAGACACAGCTTGCTGACGTGCTCGACAGCGGCAAGGCCAGCCTCGGTGATGTCCTTGAAGGCCTGGAACGTGGCGGCTGGATCGAACGCCGCTGCGATCCTGCGGACAAGCGCGCTAGGCGAGTCTACTTGGCCAAGCCCGCACGGGGCCTGATTGATCGCATGACCATCCTGGAAGACGCGTTCAACGCCCAGATACTGAAGGATCTGAACGTGTTAGAACGGGCGGCGCTGCTGCGCAGTCTGTCGAAGATCAGGCGCGCTATTGCCCGTTTCAGGACGACCGACAACGTCGCGGTTGCAGAAGCCTAGAAAAATCGGTGGAACGCTTGCAGGGTCCCCGCGACATGGCGGCAGATCGGGCACCCCTGAGGAAGCGGCGAGGCCCCAGCTTCGATCGGTGCGCCGTGCGTGCTTGATCGCTGCCACGAGATCCACAAGCTGGCGGCGCGAAGAATCGGCGAGCCGATTTCCGCAGGTGGAATCGAGTCGGAACTGCGTCCCGCGCCCCAGGTGAATGTGCTCGTCATTGGCGAGTTGCTGCGGTTCTCGTACTGGGCAGACACCGTCCGGGCGACGCGCGTAGAACGGCTATACACTACGCACGAGCGCCCGATGTCCGCGCGCCGTTCATTCCTGGTGATGGAGCAGTCGTGCGGAGAAAGCGAGGCGCAATGGCAACGCTCGTGACGATGGGATTGCTCTGCGCCTGTTCGCGAGCGGAATTCGCCCCGCCACCGCCACTTCCGGTGCTGGTGGAATCCCCGGCACCGGCGCCGGCCTCCACGCTCGCGGTGTTCCCGGGCTCGGTGTCCGCCCGGACCGAGACCACGCTGTCGTTCCGCGTCGCCGGCAAGCTCGTCGAACGCCCGGCGCGGCTGGGCCAGCAGGTCGCCGCGGGCGCGCTGCTGGCGCGGCTCGAATCACAGGATCTGCGTCTGGCGCAGCACGCCGCCAAGGCGGATGTCGAGGCCGCGGGGTCCGCGCTATTGCTCGCGCAGGGCGAACATCACCGGTACGAGGCGCAGCGGCAGCGTGGCCATGCGGGACAGTCCGCGCTGGACCAGCGCCGCAACGCCCTGCGAACGGCGGAGGCGCGAGCCGATCAGGCGCGTGCGCAATGGGAACTGGCCAAGCGTGCGGAGGACTATGCACAACTTCGCAGCGACGCCCCTGGCGTGGTCACGGCGCTGCTGGCGGAACCGGGCAACGTGCTCGCGGCGGGCGAGGCGGTGGTGCGAGTCGCGGTCGAGGGCGAGCGAGAGGTCCGCGTCGAAGTCCCCGAGGGCCAGACCGCAGCGCTGTTGTCGGCGTCACGGATCGTGGTCGAACTGTTCGCTCGTCCTGGACAACGCTATGCCGGGCGCTTGCGCGAGATTTCCCCGCAGGCCGATCCCCGGCGCCGGATGCACGAAGCGCGCATCACGCTGCTCGACGCCGAGGAATCGGCGCCTCTGGGCGCAACAGCCACCGTTTTCGCGGTCCGCGATCTGCCGGAGGGCCGCTCGTCCGCATTTGTTCTGCCGGCCACGGCGCTTGGAAACCTGGAGGATGGCACGCCGGTGGCGTGGACGGTGCGTGCGTCCGTTGACGGCAGGTTCTTGCTGGCGCAGCCGCAGGCCCTGAGCATCCTTCAGTACCTGCCCGAAGGCGTGATCGTGGCGGCGCCATTCCAGCCTGCCGACCGCGTGGTCCAATCCGGCGTGCACCGTCTGCGCGCCGGTCAAGCGGTGCAGGTGATTCCGGGACCTGGGTCGGACCGTTCCACCGGACCCGTGTTGTGAGCCGGTTCAATCTCAGCCGCTGGGCGCTGGCCAACGCGCGCGTCGTGGGGTTTTTCCTCACCCTGACGGGGGTCGCGGGCGTGTGGAGCTACTTCCAGCTCGGCCGCTCGGAAGACCCCCCGTTCGTATTCCGGGTAATGGTGGTGCAGACCTTCTGGCCCGGCGCCACCGCCGACGAGATGGACCGACTGGTGACCGACCGCATCGAGGAAAAGCTGCAGGAACTCGATGCGCTCGACTACCTGAAGTCCTACTCGCGTCCGGGTGAATCGCAGGTATTCATCGTGTTTCGCGACGACAAGCCGGCGCGGATCATGCCGGACAACCATTACCAGGCGCGCAAGAAGGTCGGCGACATCCGAGCGAGCCTGCCGGCCGGCGTGCAGGGCCCGTTTTTTGACGACGAATTCGGCGATACCTTCGGCAATATCTTTGCTCTGCAGGGCGAGGACTACAGTCGCCAGGAACTGGAGGAGTATGCCGACCGCATCCGCGATCGCCTGCTGAGGATTCGCGATGTGGCCAAGGTCCGCTTCCTCGGTCGGCAGGAGGAGCGCATCTACATCGACCTGGCGAACAGCCGCCGCGACCAGTTGGGTCTACCGCTGTCGGCCATTGCCGAGGCGCTGGCGACGCAGAACGAGATCTTTCCCGCTGGCGATTTCGATACCGCAAGCGACAAGATCTACCTGCGCGTCAGCGGCGCGCTGCGCTCCGTGGAGCAGGTGCGCGAGCTGCCGCTGACGCTCGCGGGACGTTCGTTGCGACTCGGCGATATCGCCGAGGTCAGCCGCGGCTACCAGAATCCGCCGGCACCGCAGATGGAGTTCGACGGCAAGCCCGCGCTGGGCATCGCGGTGTCGATGGAACGCGGTGGAGATATCGTGCGCCTGGGCCGCGAGCTGGATGCGGAGTTCGAACGCCTCGCGCAGGACCTGCCGCTGGGCATGACGATGTCGCGAGCGGCCGACCAGCGCAGTGCGGTGCAGCGCGGCGTCAACGAATTCATCCGCGTGCTCATCGAGGCGATCGTGATCGTGCTCGCGGTGTGCTTCATCTCGCTGGGCTTGCGCACGGGCCTGATTGTCGCGATGTGCATCCCGCTGGTGCTGGCGATGACCTTCGCGGTGATGGACCTGCTCGACATCGACCTGCACAAGATATCCCTGGGTTCTCTGGTGATCGCCCTCGGCCTGCTGGTGGACGACGCGATCATCGCGGTGGAGATGATGGCGGTGAAGCTGGAAGAGGGTTACAGCCGCGTGGAGGCGGCGGGTTTCACGTACACGAGCACCGCCTTTCCCATGCTCTCCGGCACCCTGGTCACGGCTGCAGGGTTTCTGCCCATCGCGACGGCCAACAGCGGCATCGGCGAGTACACGCGCTCCATGTTCCAGGT
>CAMLNE010000386.1 GCA_946481265.1 uncultured Panacagrimonas sp.
ACCGAACGTGCGCAGCCGCGTGCCGGTGTCGGCATCGAAAATCGACAGGCGATCGCTCGACTTGCCGCTGGCGATCAGCCAGGTCTGGCCGTCCGGGGTCGTCCAGGTCGCCAGCGAGTCGAGCTCCTCGTCCGCGAACGCAGGCGAGGCGTAGCGCTCTGGCACGGGGACCGTGGTCGATGCTGCCGCCGCGGGCGGCTGAATGGGCGGCGCCGTCTGGCACGCCGCCACGAGTGCGGTAGTGGCGAGGGCGAATACGAGGGGGGGCAGGTGTCTTGGCATGCGCCAAGTATGCGCAGCCGGATGGGCCGACGGTACCGGTCTGGGAAGGCCATCGCTTTATGCGCATGAAGCGATTGACATTTGCCGCGAGCGCCGGCAAGCTCGCTCCATCCATCGAGACCGGCTGAGGGACAGGCCCGAAGACGCCGGGGCAACCTGATGGAGACCACCGCAAGGTGCGTCTTCCGTCGCGGTGCCAAATCCTGCGGGGACCTGAGCGTCCACCGGAAGATGGTTGCGACGCCTGCGCTGCAGGCGGGCGCTTCCGCCCCGCGAGGGCACTTCCGGCAAGCCCCGCGATTTCCCGATGGCCGCACAAGCCCCGGGAACCCGCCATGACGTTGGTCGACACCACTGCCGCGCTCCACCACGCCGAACCGCAGCCGCACGTGCCTGCGTGGGCGACGCAGGTCGAGAACGACGCCATTCGGGTGCGCCGCGGCAGCGTGGATGCAGTGCTGGCCACACGTCATGCCGGCAGGCGCAGGCTGCAGATCGCCTATGAAATCGTCGGGGCGGAGGATGCGCCGGTACTGCTGATTGCCGGTGGCATCTCCGCGCATCGTCACGTCGCTGCGAATGCGGCCGATCCCGCGCCGGGCTGGGCGCAGGGGCTGCTCGATGCCGGGCGCGCGCTCGACCCGCGCGCATACCGCCTGCTTTCCTTCGACTATGTCGGCGCGGATGGCGGTCTCGATGCACCGATCGACACCGCCGACCAGGCCGACGCGATCGCCCTGCTGCTGGACGCGCTCGGCATCGAGCGGCTCAGGGCGTTCGTGGGCTATTCCTACGGCGCGCTCGTAGGCCTGCAGTTCGCTGCCCGGCATCCTGCGCGCCTGCAGCGGCTGGTGGCGGTCAGCGGCGCGCATCGCGCGCACCCCTACGCGGCGGCGTGGCGTGCCCTGCAGCGCAAGGCGGTGGGCCTGGGCCAGCACCAGGGTGGCGACGCGCACGGCCTGTCGCTCGCGCGCCAGTTCGCAATGCTCAGCTACCGCACGCCGGAGGAATTCGGCGAACGCTTCGATGCCGCGCCGGTACTCGAAAACGGCCGGGTGCGCGTCGCCGCGGAGGACTATCTCGAAGCCGCCGGCGAACGCTTCGTGGCGCGGATCTCCGCCACTGCCTGGCTGCGTCTGTCCGAATCGATCGACCTGCACCGGGTCGATCCACGCCAGATCCGCATTCCCACGACCGTCATCGCGGTGGAAGGCGATCGCCTGGTGCCGCTGTCCGACGCGGTGGCGCTGGTCGAGGGCTTGGGCCTGCATGGCCGGCTGCGCGTGCTGCGCTCGCGCTATGGACACGACGCCTTTCTCAAGGAAACCGATCGCATCGATGCGCTGCTCGGCGCCGCGTTGCGCGAAACCACTGCTGGAGTTGCCCCATGAGCCCTGGATCCAACGGAACGACTGCCCCCGGCGACTGTCGTCGCGCCACACGCGCGGTGCGCGCCGGCATCGACCGCGACACCGCCTTCGGCGCGGTCACGCCGCCACTGGTGCTGTCGAGCAATTTCAGCTTCGCCGGCTTCAACCAGAAGCGCCAGTACGACTACACCCGCAGCGGCAACCCCACCCGCGACCTGCTCGGCGAAGCCCTTGCCGAGCTGGAAGGCGGCGTGGGCGGCGTGGTCACCGCAACCGGGATGGGCGCGATCACCCTGGTCCTGCAGGCGCTGCTGCAGCCGGGCGACCGGCTGGTGGTGCCGCACGACTGTTACGGCGGCAGCTGGCGGCTGTTCAACGCGCTCGCGGCCAAGGATGCCTTCGAGCTGGTCACCGTCGACCTCACCGATCCGCGCGCACTCGCCGCCGCGCTGCGCCCCGGCGATGACGGCCGCGGTCCCAAGCTGGTGTGGATCGAGACCCCGAGCAATCCGCTGCTGCGCATCACCGATTTGCGCTTCGTGATCGAGGCTGCGCACAAGGCCGGCGCGCTCGCGGTGGTGGACAACACCTTCCTCTCGCCCGCGTTGCAGGCGCCGATCGCCGACTTCGACGCGGACGTGGTCGTCCACTCCACCACCAAGTACATCAATGGCCATAGCGATGTGGTCGGCGGCGCGGTGGTGGCGAAGACCGCGGAGTTGCACGAACAGTTCACCTGGTGGGCCAACTGCCTGGGGCTGACCGCCTCGCCTTTCGACGCCTTCCTGACCTTGCGCGGCCTGCGCACCCTGGACGCGCGCCTGCGCGTGCATCAGGAAAACGCCGCGGCGATCGCACAGCAGCTCGAGGCACACCCGGCGGTGGCGAAGGTCTACTTCCCGGGCCTGGCCTCGCATCCGCAGCATGCGCTGGCCGCGCGCCAGCAGCACGGCTTCGGTGCGATGCTGAGCGTCGAATTGCGCGGCGGCGAGCCGGCTGTCGAAGAGCAGGCGGTGCGCGCCTTCGTCGAAGGCCTGCAGTGCTTCACCCTGGCCGAATCGCTCGGCGGCGTGGAAAGCCTGATCGCGCATCCGGCCACGATGACCCACGCGGCGATGACCCCGGAGGCGCGTGCGGCCGCCGGCATTTCCGACGGCCTGCTGCGCCTGTCGGTGGGCATCGAGGCGTTGGAGGACCTGCAGGCGGACCTGGCCGCAGCCCTGGAGCGGGCGCAGCAGGTCATCGAGCGCGGGAGCCGCAAACGCGCGAACGCCATCCTGGCCGACGCATGAGCGCCGCCGTTCCGGACGCCGCCGTTACGGCCAAGGTCACCGTGCTGCGCCCGTTGTCGGCGCCGCGACAGGCCAGGCTCGCGCTTCTGGGTACGGGCACGGTGGGTACGGCCTTCGTGCAGCGCTACCTGCGCCTGGGCGACGATGTCCGGCTGCCGCCGCTCACCCTGATCGCCAATTCGCGCGACGCACAGGGTTGCAATGGCGATGTCCATCAGGTGTTGCGGAGCCTCGCCAGTTCCGCCCGGCGTCACGGTACGGTGGAACTGGACCCAGACGCATTCGTGCGCGGCGACATCGTGGTGGATGCCAGCGCCAGCGAACAGGTCGCCGAGCGCCATGCGCAGTGGCTGCGTCGGGGCGTGCACGTGGTGACTGCCAACAAGCTGGGTATGGGTGCATCGTTGCGGCGCGCGCAGGAGATTACTGCGGCCCAGCGCGAAGGACGCACGCATTACGGCGATGCGGCCACCGTCGGTGCCGGCCTGCCGCTGATCCGTTCGATCCGGGAACTCACCCGCGGTGGAGACCGGATCCACGCGGTCGAGG
>CAMLNE010000387.1 GCA_946481265.1 uncultured Panacagrimonas sp.
GAGCAGATGTCCCCGCGGGTCGAGGTGCGCGGCGACGAGGGCGGCGAGCGCCCGCCCGCCGTCGCTGCGCAGCCACACGGTGCCGGCGTCGGGCGAGAAGCCGCCGATCCACGGGTCGCCGTCGGCGACCGGCAGGGCGCAGGCGACCGTCCGGTCGCCGGTGCGCAGTACGAGGGCCTCCCTGCGGCCACGGGGGCCGCGGTAGACCAGGGCGAGCCGGCCGTCCCGGCTCAGCAGGTTGCCAGGCATGAGATCGGCGTGGATCCAGACGTCGGTCGTGGCGGGCGCCGCGTCGCGGCACCGCGCCCAGACGGTGGCGAGCCGATCGGAGTCCGCGATCTCGGCCAGGGAGCGGGCGAGCCCGTCCTGGTCGAGCTGCTTCACGACCTTGTTGGCGCCGTGCTTGGTGCGCGTGAAGACCAGCACCTGCTTCCAGTCGCCCTGCTTGACCAGGTGGGCGATCAGCGCCGTCTTGCGCGCCTTTTCGACCGGGTGCACGCGCTGCGCGACCAGCTCTGTCGGCGTGTTGCGTGGCGCGACGTCCACGCTGACCGGGTTGCTCAGGAACGTCTGCGCCAGGCTGCGGATCTCGGGATTGAAGGTGGCCGAGAACATCAGGTTCTGGCGCTTCTTGGGCAGTGCGGCGAGCACGCGACGGATGTCATGGATGAAGCCCATGTCGAGCATGCGGTCGGCCTCGTCCAGCACCAGGGTCTCGATGCCGGAGAGATTGGCCGCACGCTGCTGCATGAGGTCGAGCAGGCGGCCGGGCGTGGCCACCACGATGTCGAGGCCGCGACGGAACTGGTCGATCTGCGGGTTCTGGCCCACACCGCCGAAGATCACCGCGGTGCGGAAACCGGCCAGGTGGCGTCCATAGGTGCGCACCGATTCGCCGACCTGCGCAGCCAGTTCGCGGGTGGGAACCAGCACCAGCACGCGCGGCAGCGGACGCGGCGCGGTTCCGGACAGCTTGTTCAGGATCGGCAGCGTGAACGCGGCGGTCTTGCCGGTTCCGGTCTGCGCGGCGGCCAGCAGGTCGTGGCCTGCAAGGACCAGCGGAATCGACTTTGACTGGATGGGGGTCGGCTGCGTGTAGCCTTCGGATTCGAGGGCGCGCAGTAGCTCGGGCGCAAGGCCCAGCTCGGAAAAGCTCATTGCAAACAACTCCTGAAGCCGCCACACCGCGGCGAAGCGCGGGCCCGGTTCAGGCGATCCAATATTGGCAGGCGCCGGATGGCACCAACGGGTTTGTTCTGCGGAAGAAGAGTTTCGACGGCAGGGGCGCAACCGGAGCGCCGCATCAAACGGCGCGAAGTGTACTCGATTGCACCCCACCCCGTCGTGGATACGATGCGCCTGGAGACGACCGGACCCCGCAAACGGCCATGACGATTCGATTCCGATTCCTGCTCGCCGCCACGCTGCTGGCGCTGTGCAGCACCGCTCCTGCAGCACCGTTCACGGCGCGCGACCTGGTCATGATCGAGCGCGTCTCGGACCCGCGGATATCGCCGGACGGCAGGCAGGTGGCCTACACGCTGCGTACCACCGACCTGGAGGACGACAAGGCGGTCCGGCAGATCTGGGTGGTCGATCGCAAGTCCGGCAAATCCCGCCCGCTCACCGGTGGCCGCGGCCATTCGCACACGCCGCGCTGGGGCGCGGATGGACGCCTGTATTTCCTGTCCGATCGCTCCGGCTCCACGCAGGTCTGGCGCCTGGATCCTTCCGGCGGCGAGGCGCAGGCGGTGACCCGCCTGCCGATCGAGGTCGGCAGCTTCGTCCTGGCGCCCGACGCCGATCGCATCGCGCTGGCGCTGGAGATCTTCCCCGGGTGCGAGGCCGACCTCGACTGCACCGCCAAGAAGCTGGAAGAAGACCGGTCGTCGAAGGCGGGCGGACGGCGCTACGACCGGCTCTTCGTGCGCCACTGGGACCGCTGGCAGGACGGCAGGCGTGCGCAGCTGTTCGCCGCGCCGCTGAAGGAGGGCCGTGCCGGCACGCCAACCTGGATCAGCCGCGGCCTGGACGGCGATGTGCCGACGCAGCCCTTCGGTGACGACGCGGATTTCGTCTTCACGCCGGATGGCGCCAGCCTGGTCTTCGTGCTGCGCGCCGCGGGGCGCCAGGAGGCCTGGAGCACCAACTTCGACCTGTGGCGGGCGCCGGTGGACGGCAGCGCCGCCCCGGAGAATCTCACCGCCGACAATCCCGCGGCGGACTTCCATCCGCTGCTGACCCCGGACGGCCGGCAGCTGGTCTGGCTGGCGCAGAAGCGCGCGGGCTTCGAGTCCGATCGCGCCTGGATCCGCGTGCGCGACCTGGCCAGCGGCACCACGCGCGAGGTGGCACCGAGGTGGGATCGCTCGCCGCGCGCGATCGCGCTGTCCACCGATGGCCGCAGCCTGTACGCGGTGGCCGACGACCTGGGCCAGTCCCCGCTGTTCGTGATCCAGCTTTCCAGCGGCATCGTGCGCAAGCTCAGCGGCCCCGGGACGGTGAGCGGTTTCGACGTCTCCGAGGACGGCGTGGTCTACGCGCAGAACCGGCTCGACGCACCCGACGATCTCTACCTGCTGGGCTGGAACGGCAGCCAGAAGCGACTCACGCAGCACAACATCGACCGCCTCAACGGCATTGCGCTGAGCGCACACGAAACCTTCACCTTCCGGGGCTGGAACGACGAGCTCGTGCACGGCTACCTGATGAAGCCGGCCGGTTTCTCGCCGGCGTCGCGCTATCCGGTCGTCCTGCTGATCCACGGTGGGCCGCAGGGTTCGATGGGCAACGACTTCCACTTCCGCTGGAATCCGCAGGTGTTCGCCGGTCGCGGCCATGCGGTGATCGCCATCGATTTCCACGGTTCGACCGGTTATGGCCAGGCTTTCACCGACTCGATTTCAGGCGACTGGGGCGGCAAGCCGCTGGTGGACCTGCAGAAGGGCCTGGCGCAGGCGCTGGCGAAACACGAGTGGCTGGATGGCACGCGCATGTGCGCGCTCGGCGCGAGCTACGGCGGGTACATGGTCAACTGGATCCAGGGCAACTGGCCCGATGCCTTCAAGTGCCTGGTCAACCACGACGGCGTGTTCGACCTGCGCAGCATCGGCTATTCGACCGACGAGCTGTGGTTCACCGAGTGGGAGATGGGCGGAACGCCCTATGACAAGCCCGGCCTCTACGAGCGTCACAACCCGGCCCGGCATGTTGCCGAGTGGCGCACGCCGATGCTGGTGATCCACGGCGGCCGGGATTTCCGTGTGCCCGTCGAACAGGGCCTGTCCGCCTTCACCGCGCTGCAGCGGCGCGGCATCGATTCGCAGTTCCTGCATTTCCCGGACGAGAATCACTGGGTGCAGTCGCCGCACAACAGCCTGCAGTGGCACCAGACCGTGCTCGACTGGCTGGACAGGCACCTCGAATAGGATCCCTGCCGAGCGTGGCGCCCGACCCGGCGCCTATCCGGCCAGCGC
>CAMLNE010000388.1 GCA_946481265.1 uncultured Panacagrimonas sp.
AAACCGCAGATCAGGGTCTCGCCGAACAGCGGCTTGAATTCCTGCAGCACGCTGCCATCGAGGAGCCGCGCCAGGATCTCGCGCGTGTTGTTCGGCACGCGGCGATCGGCGCTGAACAGGCCGTAGATTTCGGAAGGCTCGTACAGTGGCCGCTCGGGCGACGCGAGCGGCCAGCGCAGCGCCGGCCTCGGCTCCAGCCGCGCGACGATGTCGCGGGTGATGGCCAGCGCATGGCTGTCGTTTTCGGCCATGTGGTCGGTCACGCCGCTGATGGTGCTGTGCATCAGCGCGCCGCCGAGCGATTCGATGTCGCTGACTTCCTTGGTAGCCGCGTAGACCAGCTGCGGGCTGCCGAGGAACATCGCGCCCTGGTTGCGGATGATCACGACTTCATCGCACAGGGCCGGGATGTAGGCGCCGCCGGCAGTGGACGGCCCGTGGACGATGGCGATCTGCGCGATGCCCTCGGCGGACATGCGCACCTGGTTGTACATGATCGATCCGGCCTGGCCCTCGTCCGGGAAGATGTTCGCGAGATCGGGCAGGAAGCCGCCGCCGGACTGGACCATGGTGATGCAGGGCAGACGATGCTGCCAGGCGAACAGTTGCGCCCGCGTGTGACGCTTGGTGGTCATGCCGAACATGGTGCCGCCCTTCACCGTCGCCTCGTTGACGATGAGCATGCAGGCGCGGCCCTGCACCATGCCGACGCCGGTGATGACGGTGGCGCCGGGCGGCACGCCCTCGTACATCCCCTCGCCCGCCAGGTGGCCGAATTCGAGGAAGGGCGAGCCGGGATCGAGCAGCGCGCTGATGCGCTCGCGCGGCAGCAGCTGGCCGCGGCTCTTGTGCAGCGCGCGGGCTTTTGCCGAGCCGCCGATGCTGGCCTCGGCGCGGCGCGTCTTCAGCTCGGTGATCTGCGCGAGATAGGCCGCGCGGTTGCGCGCGAATTCCTCGCTGGAAGTTGATACACGTGAAGTCAGTACGCTCATGGTGTCTTCGTCCTCACATGCGGAACACGCCGAACTCGGTCGGCTCCGCGGGCGTGCGGCCCGCGAGTTCGAGCAGCAGGCCCATCACGTTTCGGGTTTCCAATGGGTCGATCACCATGTCGCACCAGGTGTTGCGCGCGAAGTTGTAGGCGTTGGCGAATTCCTCGAAGGTCTTGCGCGTCGGCGCCATGTAGGCCTCGCGTTCCTCGGTGGTCCAGCTCGTGCCCTCGCGTTTGTGGATGTCGTCCTTGACCATGGCCAGCGTGGTCGCCGCCTGGTCCGGGCCCATGATCGCGGCACGGCCGCTGGGCCACATCAGCATGGCGTTGGGCTTGAACGCGCGGCCGCACATGGCCAGGTACCCGGCGCCGTAGGACGCGCCGATGATGAGCGTGTACTTGGGCACCTCGGCGCAGGCCATGGCCGTGATCATCTTGGCGCCGTGCTTGGCGATGCCGGCCTCTTCGGCTTCGCGCCCGACCATGAAGCCGGTGACGTCGGCCATGAACAGCAGCGGGATGTCGCGCTTGCAGCAGATGTCGATGAAGTGCGTGGCCTTCATCGCGCACTCGGCGAACAGCACGCCGTTGTTGCACAGAATGCCGACCTCGAAGCCCATCATGCGGCCGAAGCCGCAGATCAGGGTTTCGCCGTACAGCGGCTTGAACTCGCGGAACTCGCTGCCGTCCATGAGCCGAGCGACGATTTCGCGGTTGTCGGTGGGCACGCGGGTGTCGCGGCTGATGATGCCGTAGATGTCGTTCGGGTCGTGGACCGGCGGACGCGGCGGCAGCGTCTTCCAGCGCTGCGCTGGCGGCGTGCCGAGATTGGCGACCAGGTCGCGCACGATGGCGATGGCGTGGCCGTCGCTCTCGGCGAGATAGTCGGTGACGCCGCTGACGCGCGAGTGCATCTCGCCGCCGCCCAGCGTCTCCTCGTCCACCACGTCCTTGGTTGCCGCGTACACGAGCTGCGGCCCGCCCAGGAACATGCGGCCCTGGTTGCGCACGATGACGTTCTGGTCGCACAGGGCCGGCATGTACGCGCCACCGGCGGTGGAGGTGCCGTGCACCGTCGCGATCTGCGCGATGCCCTCGCCGGACATGCGGATCTGGTTCCAGAAGATGGTGCCGAACTGGCCCCAGTCCGGGAACACGTTGGGCTGGTCCGGCAGGTTGGCACCGCCGGACTGGACCAAGGTGATGCAGGGCAGCCGGTGCTGCCAGGCAAAGCGCTGGGCACGCACGTGCTTCTTGCAGGTGATGCCGTAGTAAGTGCCGCCTTTCACGGTGGCGTCGTTGGCCATGATCATGCACGGACGACCGGAAACCAGGCCGACGCCGGTGATGATGCTGCCGCCGGGCGGCACCCCTTCGTACAGTCCCTCGCCCGCCAGGTGCGAGAACTCCAGGAACGGCGAGCCGGGATCGATCAGCGCCGCCACGCGCTCGCGCGGCAGCATCTGCTTGCGCTGCTTGTGCAGCCGCCGGGCACGTTCGGGTCCACCGGCGCTGGCTTCGGAACGCCGCCTTTGCAGGTCGGCCACGCGGGCGAGGTAAGCCTCGCGGTTGAGGCGGAAGTCCTCGGTCGAGGACGCCACCCGGGAAGACATCAGGGCCATCGGATTCAAACCTCCTGGAACGTTGGTGCTGCCGCCCGGCTGCGTCCTTGAGGACGGCGGTGTCGACGTGTCCGCTAGTGGAGGGCACCGCCCCTGGTTGCCGCGCGTCCACAGGAGGGCAGTGGTTTGCGTTGACCCGCCAGCGCGTCGAACCCGAGCTTGCGGGCGATCTCGCGCACCAGCATCTCGGGTGTCGATCCGTCCAAGGCATAAAGACACATGTCCTGCTGCATTCCGGAGATCAGGTTGTCTGCCCCAGGCGCGAACTTGCCCCAGATTTTCAGGCACAGGTTGGGCACGGTACGGGCGAGCTGGGCGACCTTGTAGCGCGCCATTAGCAGCGCTGTGCATCCACCGGCGCCGGCCCGCCGTTCGTGCGCGGCTTGCCCGATCAGGGCACGCGCGCTGGCCACCTCCGTCTGCATCTCGGCAAGACTGGCGCCGAGGAACTGCACGCTGACCGACGGACCGCCGCGTAGGCTACGGGACGCGAGGTAGTCGCCAGTGAAGGCAATGATTTCCTCGATGCGGCTCAGGTACAGCGCAGCTGCGAACAGCCGGTCCTCGTCGCGCTGATCCCGATCCATCTCCGGCGATTCGGGCCGGATCGCATAGCGCAGCGGCACGCGCACCGCTTCGAACTCCACCAGCGAGGCATAGCCCGGGATCGGTCCACCGTTGGTAGCCGCGCCCAGGATGCTGACACCGGGAAGGTTGCAGGGGACCACGACGCGCATCGGCATCGCCGCGGACCCTGCATCGGGGTCCTCACAGCTCACGCAAATCCAGCCGGAATGGTCGGCGTTGGCCACACGCAAACCGGA
>CAMLNE010000389.1 GCA_946481265.1 uncultured Panacagrimonas sp.
AGCGACTACAGCACGCCCTACCTTTTCTACGAGTCGCCCGGCTGAAGCCCGCCGCGCGGCACTCCGGCCGCCCGAGCTAGCGCCATTCAGGCAAGAAAGCCCCCGATCACGGCGCCGAGCAGGCGTGTGCCGGCGTCGATGAACCCCAACACGAGGCCACCCAGCCCGGCCAGCGCGCCGATCAGGATCATGCCGCTGAGCATGGTGCCCAGCACCGCGAACAGGATTCCAACCAGGATCGACGACAGGAACCAGGCCATCAAGGCCGACCCGACGCCACCCGAAACCTTGCCGCCGACCAGGCCGCCGATGAACCCGCCGACACCGGGAATCCAGAACAGCAGGATCGAGATCACGATCATCCAGATCGAACCCGCCAGAACCGACCCGCTCTTGTCACTCGCCATGTATGCCTCCGTCATCTCGATACAACGTCGCCCAGCACCCGCGGGATGGTTGCGTTAACCTCTCCGCCCATTTTTTCTCCCCCGGGAGTGCGCCATGCAGATTGCCGAACACTCTGTCGTCAGTATTCACTACAAGCTCACCAATGATGCCGGCGAAGTCCTTGACTCGTCCGAGGGCAGCGCCCCGCTGGTGTACCTGCATGGCGCCGGCAACATCATTTCGGGCCTCGAAAAGGCCCTGTTGGGCAAGCAGCAGGGCGATCGCCTCGACGTCCGCGTCGAGCCGGGCGAGGCCTATGGAGAACATGACGAACGCCTGATCCAGCAAGTCCCGCGCCGCGCCTTCCAGGGCGTCAGCGAGGTCAAGGCCGGCATGCGCTTCCAGACCCAGGGGCCGAATGGCCCGGCCAGCGTGGTGATCACCCGCGTGGCGGGCGACATGGTCACGGTCGACGGCAACCATCCGCTGGCCGGCCAGCCCCTCAATTTCGCCGTGGAAATCACCGACGTGCGCGAGGCCAGCGCCGAGGAGCTGGAACACCGGCATGTGCACGGTGAGGGCGGGCACCACCACTGAAGGTGGGAGGGCCGGCGATCAGTCGCCGATGACCTGCTTGGGGATCGCGCCGAACTCCTCGTCCCACTGATCCCGCTGGCGGATCAGGCGCAGGTCCTGCCAGATCACGAAGGGCTCGGTGCCCAGCTGCATGCCGACCGGGCTGATCGCCAGGCCCACCGTGCTCGCCACGCGCAGATTGCCATCGATCTTCTCGGCCCTGGCATTGGCATCACGCGACAGATCCAGCGCGCGCAGCCTGCGCGCGTAGTCCTCTGGTTTGTCTGGAACAAACTCCGCCTGGTACAGGCGGTTGTTGAAGAAGCGCAGGCTCAGCGAACCCGTTGAATCCATGTTCCGGTAGCGCGCCACCTTCACCGTGTCGAAACGGTATGGCGGATAGCTCGATGACTCGACCGCACGTCGGCTGGTGGCCTCCCACTGCCCGAAGCCGGCAGCCGACAGGGTGGCGGTGACCGACTGCAGGTCCTCGTAGCTGCGGAACGGATCGATCAGTGGCACCCCCACCGCCACGCGCGTGTACTGCGCCGCCTCCGGGTGCGGATCGGGGCGGAGAAACGAGGGGATCGCCTTCTCCGGCAGCTTCACGAAGCGCGTCAGGTCGAAGAAGCCCACCGCCCAGATCGCCGCGACAGCCAGGACGATCCAGCGCAGCGGCTTGAACTTTCGCCACCAAAGCGGGGGATCGAGCCAATGCGGCGGGTCACGTCTGTCCGTGGCGTCGGCCATGAGTGCGCCTCTCCCTCGCGCTCGTTGGTGGGTTGGCCGATTGTACGTCGCCCTCGCAGCCGTCATCGGACCCTGGCCCCGGCGCGGGCTCCGGCGTGGCGACCGCGAACGATCGCACTGCCGGGGGCTGCGTCGCCCTCGGCGCGATCCCGCAAGGGGTCCGGTATCCGAGCTCAGTCCTCGGGCTCGTATCCCAGGTTCGGCGCCAGCCACTTCTCGGCGGTGCGCAGGTCCCAGTTCTTGCGGCGTGCATAATCCTCGACCTGCTCCTTGTCGATCCGCCCCAGCACGAAGTACCGCGATTCCGGGTGGGCGAAGTACCAGCCGCTGACTGCTGCGGCCGGCCACATCGCCATGCTCTCGGTGAGCTGCATGCCGGTGTGGTGCTCGACATCCAGCAGCTTCCACAGCGTCGCCTTTTCGGTGTGCTCCGGGCAGGCCGCGTAGCCGGGCGCAGGCCGGATGCCGCCACCACCGGCGATGTATTTCTCTTCGATCAGGGCCTGGTTGTCGTAGTGCTCGTCCGGGGCGTAGCCCCAGAACTCCCTGCGGACACGCTGGTGCAGGCGCTCGGCAAAGGCCTCGGCCAGGCGGTCGGCCAGCGATTCCAGCAGGATCGCGTTGTAGTCGTCGTAGGCCTTCCTGAACGCGTCCACGCGCTCGCTGCAGCCAAGGCCGGCAGTCACGGCGAAGGCTCCCACGTAGTCATGCAGGCCGCTGCTTCGCGGCGCGACGTAATCGGCCAGCGAGCGATGCGGCACCCCCTCACGATGTTCTCCCTGCTGCCGCAGGTTGTGCAGGCGTCCGATCTCCGTTGTGTACGTCTCGTCAGCAAAGATCGCGATGTCGTCGTCCTCGACCTGCTGAGCCGGGAACAGGCCGATCACGGCGCTCGCGGTCAGCCACTTCTCGGCGACGATGCGATCGAGCATCTCCTGGGCGTCGCTCCACAGCTTGCGTGCCGCCTCACTGGTGACCGGACTGTTGAGCAACTCCGGAAACTTGCCCTTGAGCTCCCAGGAGATGAAGAACGGCTGCCAGTCGATGTATTCGCGCAGCTCCGCCAGCGGATAGTCGCGAAGCACCTTGACGAACTGCGACACCTGCCCGTGGCCGTGACCGCAGGCAGCGGAATCGTGCGCGCCCTCGCAGACATCCCTGCCCTGCTGCAGCAGCATGCGCGGCCGGAACGGCCGTGCCTTCGTCCAGTCGATCGGCGTGCGGTTGCGGCGCGCGTCGTCCAGCCGCAGGAACTTTTCCTGTCGCTCCTTGTTGGCATGGCGTTCGCGGATCGCCTCGTATTCCTTGCCCAGCTCCGCGACGAGCTTCGGTTTCTGCTCGGCCGAAAGCAGCGCCGAAACCATCGGCACCGAGCGCGATGCATCCTTCACCCACACCACCGGCCCGTGGTAGCTGCGGTCGATCTTCACCGCGGTGTGCGCGCGCGAGGTGGTGGCACCGCCGATCAGCAACGGAATGTCGAAACCCTGCCGCTCCATCTCCTTGGCGAAGTTGACCATCTCGTCGAGGCTGGGCGTGATCAGCCCGGACAGACCGATCGCGTCGGCGTTCTGTGCGCGCGCCGCGTCGAGAATCTTCTGGGCCGGCACCATCACGCCCAGGTCGACCACGTCGTAGTTGTTGCACTGGAGCACCACGCCGACGATGTTCTTGCCGATGTCGTGCACGTCGCCCTTGACCGTGCACAGGATCACCT
>CAMLNE010000390.1 GCA_946481265.1 uncultured Panacagrimonas sp.
ATCCTCCGCGGCGATCGTGCGCGCGACCGCAGCCAGGGCATGCGCCTCACGCAGGGCCGCGTCGTCTTCGCCCGCCAGCGCAAGCTGCTCGTCGCCCCGACGCAGCAGGGCCGTCAACGCGCGGTCGAGTCCGCGACGGGCGCGCGCGTCGTTCGGCGCAAGGCGCAGGATCGCCAGGTACAGCGGAATGGCCGCGTCCGCATCCTCGTGCAGTCTGCCCTCGCCCAGCGCCGCGTCCGCGCGCCGACGGGCATCGCCGATGCCTTCGGCGACCAGCTCGACCGGTGGGATGCGCCAGGTCAGCGCATCCGCCAGCTGGTCGTCGCCGCTGATGGTGACGCTGGCGCGGCCTTCCCCGGTTTGCCCGTCGGTCGGCGCCGGCCGGCCGGGTGCCGCGGCATCCTGGCTTGCGCCGCACGCCGCCAGCAACAAGACCAGCAATGCCGTGAGGCCGGCGCGCCATCGCGGACCCCGTGTCTGGCCGTCGGGAAGCAAAGCGTGTCCGGTCATGAGCACCGGCACGGTAGGCTATGGGCCCGGATGCGGCAACTTCCCGTCCTTTCTCGAACGACTTCGTGTACCACTGGATCGAAACACCCGCCGACCTTGCCGCCCGCCTTGCGCGCGGAAGCTCCCTGACCCGCATCGGCCTGGATACCGAATTCGTCCGCGAACGCACCTACTGGCCGAAGCTCGCCCTGGTGCAGATCGCGCTGCGCGATGCCGATGGTGTGCTGGACGTGCTCCTGGTCGATCCGCTGGCACCGGGGATGACCCAGGCCCTGACGGCGCTGCTGGTCGAGCCCGGCATCCTCAAGATCATGCACAGCGCCAGCGAAGACCTGGTGGCGCTGAAGCACGCCTGCGGCGTGGTGCCCCAACCCCTGTTCGATACCCAGATCGCGGCCGCACTGGCCGGGATCGGCGCCGGTGTCGGTTACCAGAAGCTGGTGGAGCAGGTCGAGGGTGTGGTCCTGGCCAAGGGCGAGACCCGCTCGGACTGGCTGCGCCGCCCGCTGTCGCCTTCGCAGCTCGAATACGCAGCCGACGACGTGCGGCATCTGCATGCCATGCACGATGCCCTGGACACGCAGCTGCAGGCCCTGGGCCGCAGCGATTGGCTGGCGCAGGATTGCGCACGCATGGTCGCCAACGCCGAACGCGATGAGCTGGAGCGCTGGCCGCATCTGCCCCTGCGGGCGGCCCAGTACCTCGACACGGCCGGCCAGCACCGCTTGCTGCGATTGCTGCGCTGGCGCGATGCCCATGCCAGGGACAGCGACCGGCCGCGCAGCTGGATCCTGGACAACGAACTGGCGGTGGCGCTCGCACGCACGCCGCCGGCCGATCCGGCGGCCCTGCAGGCGCGGCTCGAAGCCGAACCCAAGGCGCCGCGCAAGCTGGGCGCACCGCTGTGGCAGGCGCTGACCACGCCGCTGCCCGACGAGCACGACGCACCGCCGATCCGCGGCGAGGACCGCGACAAGCAGGCGATGCGCAAGTTGCAGGATGCCGTCGCTGCGCTGAGCGCCGAACTCGGCCTGCCCGACGGCGTACTCGCCTCGCGCCGCTGGCTCGAGCCCTTGCTCGACGGCGAGTGGCCCGCGGGGCTCGCGGGCTGGCGCCGCGCACTGCTGGAACCGCGGCTGGCCGCGCTGCTGCCTTCTGGCCGCACCGCATCCACGTCCGTATAATGCGCAACCTCGTGGGGCGGTAGCTCAGCTGGGAGAGCGTCGCGTTCGCAATGCGAAGGTCGGGAGTTCGATCCTCCTCCGCTCCACCACGTTCCCGGAGACATGCACCAAGCGGCGCATGTCTCCGGATGGATCTCCCGACGACGGCGCCGCAAGGCGCCGTTTTCGTTTGTCCCCGCCGCAGCTTCGGAAACGTGATGGCTCCGGTGAAATCCGTCGCGGCCGTATGCCGTTAGTTTGTTGACCCACCTCGTGGCGCGCGTCAAGAATCGGGGCTGGCCTGTGGTACGGCGTCCCTCGCGCGATCCGTCCCCTGCCTGGTTGCATTCCAAGCGCGCGAGTTCTGTGGGGAGATCGGCAGATGGATAGACGTCAATTCCTGGCGCTGGGCGGGATCGGGTTCGGCGGCCTGCTCGTTCCATCGGCCTTCACCCGCGCGATCGCGGCAGAAGAGCTCGAGTCCTCGCTTGATGTGGCGATGAAGAAGTCGCTTGCCGATGCGGCCCTGGGTGCGGCCCGCGACTCGGGTGCCAGCTATTGCGACGTGCGCATCGGCCGTTATCTGCGCCAGTTCGTGATCACGCGCGAGGACAAGGTGCAGAACGTGGTCAACACCGAATCCACCGGTGTGGGCGTACGCGTCATCGCCGACGGCGCCTGGGGCTTCGCCGCCACCAATGCGCTGACCGCCGACGGCGTAGCCAATGCGGCGCGCCAGGCCGCGGCCATCGCCAAGGCCAATGCCAAGATCCAGTCCGCGCCGGTGCAGTTCGCCAAGGCACCGGGCTACGGCGAGGTGAGCTGGAAGACGCCGATCGTCAAGAACGCGATGGCGGTGCCGATCAAGGACAAGGTGGACCTGCTGCTGGGCGTCAACGCCGCGGCGATCAAGGCCGGCGCCAACTTCGTCAATTCCACCCTGTTCCTGGTCAACGAGCAGAAGTATTTCGCGTCGACCGACGGTTCCTACATCGACCAGGATGTGCACCGGATCTGGGCACCGCTGGAGGTCACCGCGATCGACCAGGCCAGCGGCAAGTTCCGCACCCGCGACGGCCTGTCGGCGCCGATGGGCATGGGCTACGAGTACCTGGACGGCACGGCCGCCGGCAAGACCACCCTCCCCAATGGCGTGGTCGTGTACGGCATGTCCTACGACATGGAGGAAGACGCCGTCGCCGCTGCCAAACACGCGCAGGCCAAGCTCAAGGCGCCATCGGTGAAGCCCGGCAAGTACGACCTGGTGCTCGACCCCTCGCACACCTGGCTGACCATCCACGAATCGGTCGGCCACCCGCTCGAGCTCGACCGCGTGCTCGGGTACGAGGCCAACTACGCCGGCACCAGCTTCGCCACCCTGGACAAGCGCCGCGACAAGTTCCGCTATGGCAGCGACGAGGTCACGATCTTCGCCGACAAGACCCAGCCCGGCAGCCTGGGGGCCGTGGGCTACGACGACGAGGGCGTCAAGTGCAAGCGCTGGGACCTGATCCGGGACGGCATCCTGGTCGACTACCAGACCATCCGCGACCAGGCCCACATCCTCGGCAAGACCGAATCCGACGGCTGCTGCTATGCCGACTCCTGGAGCAGCGTGCAGTTCCAGCGCATGGCCAACGTGTCGCTGGCTCCGGGCAAGCAGAAGCTGTCCGTCGCCGACCTGATTAAGGACGTCGAGAACGGCATCTACATCATCGGTGACGGCTCGTTCTCGATCGACCAGCAGCGCTACAAC
>CAMLNE010000391.1 GCA_946481265.1 uncultured Panacagrimonas sp.
GGCCGGCGAATACCGTTACGGGATGCTCGAGACCTTGCGCCAGTACGCCGACGAGCAGCTGCGCGCAGGTGATGCCGCCGGCGTGCAGCAGCGTCTGCTGGGCTGGGCTTGCGCGCTGGCCGAGCAGGCGGCATCGCAGCTGACCGGCGCCGAGGCGCCGCGATGGATGCATCGCCTGGCGCTCGAACAGGACAACCTGCGCGCGGCGCTGGAGTTCGGTCACCGGGTTGGCGCCCAGGATCCGACCTTGCGCCTGACCGCGGCGCTCACGCATTTCTGGATCAAGCGGGGTCGCCTGCGCGAGGGCGCGGAATGGACGCAGCGCGCCGCGGCACTACCGGGCGGCGATCCGGGCCTGCGCGCGCAGTTGCTGATCGGGCTCGGCCGCCTGCTGCGCGGCTCGGACGCGGTGCGCGTGGAAGGACTGCTGCGCGAGGCGCTGTCGCTGGCCCTGCAGGTCAGGAACGTGCAGGTCCGGCTCGAGGCCCTCAAGCAACTGACCACCAGCGCGCGCGATCGGGGCGACTACGTCGCGGCCGAATCCTTGCTGCAGGAGCAGTCGCAGCTGCTCGCCGGCATGGAAGACCCCTATCGGCGCTTCGTGGTGGAAACCGAACGCGCCACCCTGATGCTGCAGCAGGGCCGTTACGCGGAGGCGGTCGGATCCCTGCGCGAGCGGCTGGCCGAGGCACAGGCCCACGGCTGGCGCTTCGACCGCGCGCGGCTGTCCAACAACCTCGCGGTGGGCCTGATCGAACTCGGACGTCACGAGGAGGCGCTGGGCCTGGCAAGCGAGGGCGCAGACATCTTTCGCGAACTGGACAGTCTCGAGGGCGTGGCGCACCTGCTGTCCACTGCCGGCATGGCGCTGCTGCGCATGGGCGATACGCTGCAGGCGCGGCGCAATTTCGTGGAGGTCGGACGTCTCGCGCTCGAGGTCGGCGCCTCGCACCTGGCGCCCGAGGCACTCGAACGACTCGCCGCGGTGGAGCTGCAGGCCGGCGAGCCGGGCACCGCGGCGCGCTACGCCTATGCCGCCGATGCGCTCTATGCCGCGGTGGGCTACCGGCGCGAGCCGGCCGACCAGGGCCTGCGCGACGCGCTGCAATCCGCGCTGGAGGCGAGCCTGGAGGTCGATGCGCTGGATCGCGTGCGCACAGATGCCCAGCGGCAGGCTCACGATGTCCTGTCCGAGGCGATGGGCGTGGCGCGCTCATCGAGATGAGCGCCGGCAGGGAGTCTGTGCCGAAGGGGGCGAGGGTGACGGAAGCCGCGATGGGGCGCGCAGGTCCCTGTCACAGCCGGCGGGTGCCGAGCTTTTCCGTCCTCAGCGCGGGTGGCGGGTGCCGAGCAGGATGTCGCGCTCGCGCAGACCTGCGAGGAGTCCACGACCGGCGTCGATGATCTGCTCCGGCGCCGGATGCTGCAGTTCCTGCGCGATGTCCAGCAGCAGCTCCCGTCCACTGGCGTCCGGCCGCGCTTCGATGAGTTGCAGCAGGCGCGCGCTGACCGCGTTCAACTCCATGAAGCGGACTTCATCCTGGCGCGTGCGGTAGACCACCAGGTAGGTCGGCAGCTCGGGTGCATGCGCCGGCTGGTTGTCCGGCCCGATGCGATGCACCGGCCAGGCATAGCTCAGCGGCCAGGCCAGCGGTGAGAGCACCGGTGGCGCGTGCATCGGGTCGCCGTCGGGATCGGCCAGCTCCGGGGCCAGCTCGGCTGGCGCGATCGACAGGGCCAGCTCGACCCATTCGTAGTGCGCAAGCTCCTGCAGGAACGGTGGATCGTCCGCATGCGGTCCGCGTTCGTGCTCGAGGAAGTGCAGGAACTCCTCGGCCAGGCGGTAGAACTGCGGTGCGCGCGAGACGTGTCGTGCGTAGAAGTCCCGTACGCGCGCATGCCAGGTCACATCCGCTGACAGACGACGCAGGACCGGGAACGCGCTGGCCAGGAGATCCTCGACATTGTTGTAGACAAGCTCGCGGTAGATCTTCAGCCGGCGATCTTCCATGTCGGCAGGCGGCGCCTGGCGCGCAGGGTCGCGCAGGTGCGCCGCGAGACGCTGCTGGACCGTGCGGAAATCAGGCCGTGGCATGCCGGACGGGATGCTCGCGATGGACCGCCTGCAGTTCGCGGATACGCTGCAGTTCGCCCATCAGCACGGGCAGCGGCGGGATGTTGAAGTCGCGTTCGAGCAGGGTCGGGACCGGACCGATCCTCGCGTAGGCACGCTCGAGGAGGGCCCAAACCGGATCGATCACCTCGGCGCCGTGCGTGTCCACCCGCAGGTCCTCGGCCTCGACGTAGTGACCGGCGACATGCACGTAGCGCACCCGCTCCAGTGGCAGCCCGTCGAGAAAGGCGGCGGCGTCGTAGCCGTGGTTGATGCTGTTGACCCAGATGTTGTTGACGTCGAGAAGCAGGTCGCAATCGGCGCGCTCGATCACCGCGCGCAGGAATTCGAGTTCCGTCATCTCGCGGCCCGGCGCCACGTAGTAGCTGGCGTTTTCCAGCGCGATGCGCCGCTCCAGGATGTCCTGCACGCGGTGCACGCGGGCGGCGACGTATTCGACCGCCTCTGGCGTGAACGGGATCGGCAGCAGGTCGTAGAGATGTCCGGCGTCCGCGCACCAGCTCAGGTGCTCGGTGTAGTCGGCGATGCCGTGCAGGTCGAGGAACTGCCGGAGGTCCCGCACGAAACCCTCGTCGAGCGGTGCCGGACCGCCGATGGAAAGCGACAGCCCATGGCTGACGAAGTCGAAGCGTTCGGTGAACGAGCGGAACTGGCGACCCAGGCGACCGCCCACACCCATCCAGTTTTCGGGCGCGATCTCCAGGAAGCCGATACCGTCGGCCGCGGCTCGTGCATCCGAGAGCGGGCCCAGCAGGGCGCGTCGCAGGCCCAGGCCTGCGCCATGCACATGCGGCGTGGTCGCAGACCTGGGCACCGGACTTGGGGCGGTATCGCTCAGTCGGCCTTCTTCTCGCCGCACTTGCCCTCACCGCACTTGCCTTCACCGCACTTGCCTTCGGCGGCCTTGTCGTTCTTTTCCTCCGTCTTCTTTTCGCCGCACTTCTGCTCGCCAGCCTTGTCGTCGCCGGCCGCCGCGATCATGTAGCCGGACGACAGGTCGGTCGCCTGAAACACGGAGGCCTGCACGGCCGCGCCACCCAGGGCGAAGGCCGCACCCAGGACGATGGCCAGGGGTTTCTGATGCTTGCTCATGATGCTTCTCCTGCTGTTGTGGGCCTTGAAGGGGCGCCGGGATCGAGACGGGAATCCATGGATGGGAACGATACCGTCTGTCTATACGCAAGGGGCAGATTTGCGGACGCGACGGGCGACGCCGGCCTGCATGCTAGCCCGCATTTCTCACAGGTCGCCGGAGAATCCGCTTCAATCTACTGATCTG
>CAMLNE010000392.1 GCA_946481265.1 uncultured Panacagrimonas sp.
GACCTGCGCGACGTTTCAATTCTACGGCCAGATCGGTCGGCTGGATGCCCTCCTTCGCCATCAGCACGAACAGGTGGTAGATCAGGTCCACCATCTCATGGACCAGTTCCGGGCGCGATCCGTTCTTCGCCGCCACCAGGGTTTCGGCCGATTCCTCGCCGATCTTCTTGAGAATGGTGTCGAGCCCCTTTGCATACAGGCTCGCCGCATAGGATTTGGAGGGGTCCGCGGTCCTGCGGTCTTCCAGGGTGGCGTACAGCGTCTGCAGCGCCGCGCCGAGGTCGTCGGGTTCACTCACGAATAGGCCTCCAGGTCAGGCGGGAACGGCTTGTTCGCGCACCCGCACGCCATGCTCCGCCATGTAGCGCTTGGCCTCGGCGACGGTATACGTTCCCTGGTGGAAGATGCTCGCGGCCAGCACGGCGTCGGCGTGCCCTTCCTTGAGCCCCTGGACGAGATGGTCGAGCGTGCCGACCCCGCCCGAGGCGATCACCGGCACCGGCACGGTGTCGCTGATCGCGCGCAGCAGTTCGAGATCGTAGCCTTCCTTGGTGCCATCGCGATCCATGCTGGTCACCAGCAGTTCGCCGGCACCCTTGGCGACCATCTGTGCCGCCCAGCCAATGGCCTCGATGCCGGTGGCCTTGCGCCCGCCGTGGGTGAAGATCTCCCAGCGCGGCGGTTCCTTCTTCTTGTTCACGCGCTTGGCGTCGATGGCCACGACGATGCACTGCACGCCGTAGCGGCTGGCGGCCTCGGTCACGAAATCCGGGTCGTGCACCGCGGCGGTGTTGATCGATACCTTGTCCGCGCCCGCCTTGAGCAGGGCCCGGACATCCGCGCTGGTGCGCACGCCGCCGCCCACGGTGAGCGGGATGTAGATCTCGCGTGCGACGGCCTCGACGGTCTGGAACAGGGTGGGACGATCGTCGCTGCTGGCGGTGATGTCGAGGAAGACCAGCTCGTCCGCGCCCTGGCGGTCGTAGCGTCGGGCCACCTCGACCGGATCACCGGCGTCGCGCACGTCCTCGAACTTCACGCCCTTGACCACACGGCCGCGGTCGATGTCGAGACAGGGGATGACGCGCTTGGCAAGCATTTACGGGGAGCAGGAGACGAAGGACGGAAGGGCCGGCAGCCTGTGCGGCGGCGAGGGTGGGCGCGAGCGGAGTCGGCAATGCAACACGGCGGGGTCATCGCGGACGGCGGCGCGAACCTGCGTCCCCCGTCTCCGGTCCCACGTCATCCCTCTCACTGTGCGGCCTTGAGGCAATCCTTCAAGGACAGGCCGCCTTCATACAGGGCGCGACCGATGATCGCGCCACTGACCCCGTCCGACTCGATTTCGCGCAGCCTGCGGATGTCGTCCAGCGAGGAGACGCCGCCGCTGGCGATGACCGGTGTGTTGACCGCCTTCGCGAGCTTCTGGGTGGAGGCCGCGTTGAAGCCGTTCATCATGCCGTCGCGGCCGATGTCGGTGTAGATGATCGCCTCCACCCCGTCGCGCTCGCAGTGCTGCGCCATCTCGACCACGTCGTGCTGCGTGACCTTGGCCCAGCCGTCGAGCGCCACGCGGCCGTCCTTGGCATCCAGGCCCACGATGATGTGGCGCGGATATTCGATGCACAGGTCGCGCAGGAAGTGCGGCGTATTCACGGCCTTGGTGCCGATGATGATGTAGGCGACACCGGCGTTGAGGTAGCGCTGCACGGTTTCCTCGTCGCGCACGCCACCGCCGATCTGCACCGGGATGCTGACCGCCTCGGCGATCTGCTCGACCACCTTGAGGTTGACCGGCTGACCCTTGATCGCGCCGTCCAGATCCACCACGTGCAGGCGTTCAGCGCCTTCGTCGGCCCAGCGTCTGGCGACGCTCACGGGATCGTCGGAAAAGACGGTGACGTCGTCCATGCGGCCCTGGCGCAGGCGCACACACTGGCCGTTCTTGAGGTCGATAGCGGGAATCAGCAGCATGCGGAGCCGGGCGTAAGGGGTCGCGAGATGGAGCGCGCGCTGCGCTGGCGGGCAAAATTTACAGGGGATCCCCGATGCGCGCGACTGTGCCTCAAGTCGCTGCGGCGAGGCAATAGGGAGTGGTCGGACTCAGGGCCGGTGAAAAGCGGGCGGCAGGCGCTCGATCCTCACGGCGCTCAGACGGTCCCGTCCCACTGCACGAAGTTGGACAGCAGATGCAGGCCGGCGGCCTGGCTCTTCTCCGGGTGAAACTGGAAGGCCACCAGGTTGTCGCGGGCAATGGCGCAGGTGAATTCGTGCATGTAGTCGGCGGTGCCGATGCTGTGCTCCGGATTCGCCGGGCGTGCGTGGTAGCTGTGCACGAAGTAGAACCAGCTTTCATCGGGCACGCCGTCCCAAATCGGGTGCGGCCGCGTCTGCCTGACCCGGTTCCATCCCATGTGTGGAACCTTGAGCCGGTCGTTGCCGCCCCCGGCCGGCGGATCGGGAAAGCGCACGACCTCGCCGGGGAACAGGCCCAGGGCCTGCACCCCCTCGTTTTCCTGGGAGAACTCGAGCATCACCTGCATGCCCAGGCACACGCCGAGCATCGGCACCTTCTGCGAAGCCTCGATCACAAGGTCGTTGAGTTCGAGCCGGCGCAGCTCGTCCATGCAACCGAGTACGCCGCCAACGCCAGGCAGTACGAGCTTGTCGCAGCGGATGAGCTTTTCCGGATCGAACGAGATTTCGATGCGATCGGAACCCGCGACGCGCTCCAGCGACTTGCCGAGCGAGTGCAGGTTGCCCATGCCGTAATCGATGACGCCAATGACGGCCATCGGGAGATCTCAGTTCCGTGCGCTGTCTCTCTCCCGCATGGCGGGAGAGGAGGGGGCCACCGACACAGTCGACGGCGGGGTCAGGGTGTCTCTCGACATGGAGCGCTTGCGCCTAGAGCGTGCCCTTCGTCGAGGGCATCACATCCCCCATGCGCGGATCCGGCGTGCAGGCCACGCGCAAGGCGCGGCCGAAGGCCTTGAAGATGGTTTCCGCGATGTGGTGTGCGTTGCGGCCACGCAGCGCATCGACATGCAGCGTGGCACGGGCGTGGTTGACGAAGCCCTGGAAGAACTCGCGAAACAGGTCGACATCGAACTCGGCGATGCGCGCGCGCGGGAATTCCACGAACCACTCGAGTCCGGGGCGGCCGGAGAGGTCGATCACGACGCGCGAAAGGGCCTCGTCCAGCGGCACGTAGGCGTGGCCGTAGCGGGTGATGCCCTTCTTGTCGCCCACCGCCTGGTCGAACGCCTGGCCAAGCGTGATGCCGATGTCCTCGACCGTGTGGTGCGCGTCGATGTGCAGGTCGCCATCGGCCTTCACCTTCAGGTCCACCAGGCCATGACGCGCCACCTGATCGAGCATGTGATCCAGGAAGGGCAGTCC
>CAMLNE010000393.1 GCA_946481265.1 uncultured Panacagrimonas sp.
GCCGACGTGGTCGCGCTCTACAACGAATCGCGCGCGTTGTTCGCGCCCAACAATTAGAAGGTCGAAACGCTCACGCTCGACGCGCGCGGCAGCTGGTCGCTGGCGCTGTCGGACGGCAGCCAGGTCGTGGTGGGCAGCAGCGAGGCGCGCCTGCGCCTGCAGCGCTTCGCGCGCCTGCTGCCGCAACTGCTGGCGCAGAAGCGGCAGCCGCTGCAGCGCGCCGACCTGCGCTACACGAATGGTTTCGCGTTGGTCTGGGCGGGCAGCCGCGAGCAAGCGGACGCCGTCGAGTCGTCTGCTGCGGTCGGCGAGCGCCCGGCCATCGATGACCAGACCGGCACGCCCGCCATGACCCACCGGAAAACGATGCAGGTTCTGCAGCAGGAAAGATCATGAATCGCAAAGGCGACAAGACGTTGATCGTGGGCCTCGACATCGGCACGTCGAAGGTGGTTGCGCTGGTGGGCGAATACTCGCCCGGCAACCCGATCGAGGTGATCGGGATCGGCACCCACGAATCGCGCGGGCTCAAGCGCGGCGTCGTCGTCGATATCGAGTCCACGGTGCAGTCGATCCAGCGCGCGGTCGAGGAAGCCGAGCTGATGGCCGGCTGCGAGATCCGCAGCGTGTACGCGTCGATCTCCGGCAACCACGTGCAGTGCAAGAACTCGCCGGGGATCGTGCCGATCCGCGATGGCGAGGTGACCTACGCCGATCTCGACCGGGTGCTCGACGCGGCCAAGGCGGTCGCGATCCCCGCCGACCAGAAGATCCTGCACGCGATCCCGCGCGAATACGTGCTCGACGATTCGCAGGAAGGCATCCGCAACCCGGTCGGCATGACCGGCGTACGCCTGGAGGTGCATGCGCACCTGGTCGTATGCGCGCAGTCGGCCGCGGCCAACATCAGCAAGTGCGTGCAGCGCTGCGGGCTGCAGGTGGACGACCTGATCCTGGCGCCGCTGGCCTCGGCCACCGCAGTGCTGACCGGCGACGAGCGCGAGCTTGGCGTGGTGCTGGTCGACATCGGCGCGGGCACCACGGATCTCGCCGTGTTCGTGCAGGGCGCGATCTGCCACACCGCGTCGCTGCCGATCGCCGGCGACCACGTCACCAACGACATCGCGCACATGCTGCGCACGCCCACGCCCGAGGCCGAGCAGATCAAGGTGCGCTACGCCTGCGCCCTGGCGCAACTGGCCACGGCCGAGGAAAGCATCCAGGTGCCGAGCGTGGGCGACCGTCCGCCGCGTCGCCTGCCGCGCCACGCGCTGGCGCAGGCGGTGCAGGGCCGGTACGAGGAAATCTTCGAGATGGTGCAGGCCGAACTGCGCCGCAGCGGATTCGAGGAACTGGTGCGCGCCGGCATGGTGCTCACCGGCGGCGCCTCGAAGATGGAAGGCGTGATCGAGCTGGCCGAGGAAATGCTGCAGATGCCGGTGCGCGTGGGCATCCCGCAGCACGTTACCGGCCTGGGCGAAGTGGTCGGCAATCCGGTGCATGCCACCGGCGTCGGCCTGCTGCTGATGGGCAGCCAGATCGAACATCCGCGCCGGCCGATGATCCCGACCGGTCGCGCAGGCAGTTTCTTCAACAAGCTGAAGGACTGGTACCGGGGTGAATTCTGATGTGCAGGAACGGTCGCGGCAGCACGCAGATGCGGCGGCCATGCAGGCGGGCAGGGCGACGACGATGAAGTACTTGGCTATCCGAACCACGAACACAGCTACACATAACTAAATCAAGAGGACACGGTCATGGCGCATTTCGAACTGGTAGAGAAGATGGCTCCCAACGCCACCATCAAAGTCATTGGCGTAGGCGGCGGCGGTGGCAACGCGGTCGCCCACATGGTCAACAACAGCGTCGACGGCGTTGAATTCATCACCGCCAACACCGACGCACAGGCGATCAAGAACTGCGGCGCGAAGCTGCAGCTGCAACTGGGCACCAACGTCACCAAGGGACTGGGCGCGGGTGCGAACCCCGAGGTCGGCCGCCAGGCCGCGCTTGAGGACCGCGAGCGCATCATGGAAGCCCTGGACGGCTCGGACATGGTCTTCATCACCGCCGGCATGGGCGGCGGCACCGGCACGGGTGCGGCGCCGGTGGTGGCGCAGCTGGCCAAGGAGATGGGCATCCTGACCGTGGCGGTGGTGACCAAGCCGTTCCCGTTCGAGGGCCGCCGCCGCATGCAGGTGGCGCTCAAGGGCATCGAGGACCTGTCGCAGCACTGCGATTCGCTGATCACGATTCCCAACGAGAAGCTGATTACGGTACTCGGCAGGAACGCGACCATGATCCAGGCCTTCCGCGCCGCCAACGACGTGCTGCTCGGCGCCGTGCAGGGCATCGCCGACCTGATCGTGCGCCCCGGCCTGATCAACGTCGACTTCGCCGACGTGCGCACCGTGATGAGCGAGATGGGCCTGGCGATGATGGGCACCGGCCACGCCCGCGGCGACGACCGCGCGCAGGCGGCGGCCGAGGCGGCGATCCAGAACCCGCTGCTCGACGACGTCAACCTGTCCGGTGCCAACGGCATCCTGGTCAACATCACCGCCGGTCCGGACTTCACCATGGCCGAATTCGACGAGGTCGGCCGCACGATCGAGAACTTCGCCTCGGAAGACGCGACCGTTGTCATCGGCACCGTGCTCGACCCGGACATGCAGGACGACGTGCGGGTCACCGTGGTCGCGACCGGCCTCAACCGGGCGGCCGCCCGCCAGTCGGGCCGGGTGCCCGAGCGCGAGGTGCTGCGTACCCCGATCAAGCTGGTGCGCAATGCCACCACCGGCCAGCCGGAGTTCGGCCACGACGACTTCGCGCCGGTGGCCGCGCCGGCGCCGGGCTTCGCCTCGGCCCTGCGCGGTGGTCGCAGCGAGCCGTCTGCATCGCCCGCGGTGGCTGATTTCGGCAACGACAGCAGCTATCTGGATATTCCGGCGTTCCTGCGTCGGCAGGCGGACTAAAGACCTGGTCCGTCGTCCTCTTGCCCCGGGGCCTGCGCCGGCCCCGCGGGCACAGCTTCGGTCGGCCTCCGCGCGAGGCCGGCCCGTTTCGCCGACCCGCTTGCGTCTGCGATGTCATAGGCTCTCGTGGGAGCGGTCTTGTGAGAGCGGTCTTGTGAGAGCGGTCTGGTGGGAGCGGCCTCGGCCGCGATTGCCTTTGATCCCGACAGTTCCAAGTGCCAGGGGAGGGCGTTCGCGAGCAAGCTCGCTCCCACAGAAGTCGCTCAGGCTGGCGCCGTCCTTCCATTCAGGTTCAGCTGGCCGCGTGCTAATCTTCGCGGTCGTATAACGTCAGATTTGCGTTAAAGCGCAGTCCCCCGCCGCGCATCCCGATTCGCTGAATGCCGACTCGGTGCGGGCTGATTCGCTGT
>CAMLNE010000394.1 GCA_946481265.1 uncultured Panacagrimonas sp.
CTCATCTGCGCGCGCGGCACCATGATGTCGCGCACCTGCGTCTCGGAGGTGCCGAGGATGCCCTGGAACATGGTCAGGGCATCGGCGTCCATCAACTGCAGGTTGCGCGCCTCGCGCAGCAGCGCGAGCAGATCCTCGCGCGTGCGCGGCCCTCCACCGAACCTGCGCACCATGCGCTGGACCCAGCGATTCATGTGGGGACTGTCGCTGCCTTTCGATTTGGCGTCTTCGCTCATGCAGATCTGCGCTCGGGCGCTTGGTCACCGGCAATGGCGTAGGGATCGGGGAATCCCATGCCCGCCAGTATTTTCCGTTCTCGCGCCTCCATGACCTCAGCCTCGCTCTCCTGAACGTGATCGTAACCCAAGAGATGCAGGCAGCCATGCACGACCAGATGGGCCCAGTGTGCGCGCGTCTGCTTGCCCTGCTCCGCCGCCTCGCGCTGCACGACGGGCCCGCAGATGACGATGTCACCGAGGAGGGGCACGTCGAGCATGTCGCCATCGTAGGCAAACGACAGGACGTTGGTGGACTTGTCCTTGCCGCGATAACGCCGGTTGAGTTCCTGGCTCTCCGCCTCGTCGACGATGCGGATGGTCAGGTCGCCGGTGACCGGACCCAGCGTGGTGTTGGCCCACGCGCGCAGGCTCGACGCGGAGGGAATGCCGGCCGGGTCGATGCGGCGCTGGACGAGGATTTGGCTCACGAAGGGGTCGTCCGCCGGCTCATGCAGAGGGCGGGACCTGCGCCTCGTGCTGCTCGTATGCGTGGACGATGGCCTGTACCAACGGGTGGCGCACCACGTCCTCCTTGCGGAACTGGGCGAAGCTGATGCCGCGGACCCCGTCGAGCACCTTCATCGCCTGCTTCAGGCCGCTCTTCTCGTGACGGGGCAGGTCGATCTGCGTGACATCGCCGGTGACCACCGCGACGCTGCCAAAACCGATCCGGGTGAGAAACATCTTCATCTGCTCGAGCGTGGTGTTCTGCGCTTCGTCGAGAATGATGAAAGATTCGTTGAGCGTGCGGCCGCGCATGAAGGCCAGCGGCGCCACCTCGATCACCGCGCGCTCGATCAGGCGCGCCACCCGCTCGAAGCCGAGCATCTCGTAGAGCGCGTCGTACAGCGGGCGCAGGTAGGGATCCACCTTCTGCGTCATGTCGCCGGGCAGGAAGCCCAGCTTCTCGCCGGCTTCGACCGCCGGTCGCGTAAGCACGATGCGCCGCACGCGGTCCTTCTCCAGCGCCTGCACCGCGCTGGCCACCGCCAGATACGTCTTGCCGGTCCCGGCTGGGCCGATGCCGAAGGAAAGATCGTGCGCCGCGATGTTCTTCAGATATTGCTTCTGCAGGGGGCCGCGACCGCGCACGACGCCGCGCTTGGTACGCACGATGATCTCGTCGTGCTCGGTCGGCGATGTATCCGGCTCCGCGCCGCGACGCTCGCCGCCCTGCTCGAGCAGCGCCAGGTGCACGTCCTCGCTGCCGATGACCGCGGTGGCGCTCTGTTCGAACAGGCTGCGCAGGACCGACTCGGCGCGTGCGCGGTCCACCGCGTTGCCGACCAGCCGGAAGCGGTTGCCGCGGTTGCGCACTTCGATGCCCAGGCGCAGCTCGATCTGGCGCAGGTGCTCGTCGAAGGCGCCCGCCAGGTTGGCGATGCGCGCGTGATCGTCCGGCAGCAGGACGAGATCGGTGATGTCGGCGGGGTCGGTCATGGGCTGGGTGTCGAAACAGCGGGTTCGACCCGGCGCCCGCGCAGGGAGTTGGCGGCCGCGTCGGTGATCTGGACGTCCACGAACTGGCCGACCAGCGTCTCGGTGCCGGGAAAATTCACCATGCGGTTGGCCGACACGCGGCCGGCCATCTGTCCTCCGCCACGCTTCGAGGGGCGTTCCACCAGCACCGACTGCGTGCTTCCGACCAGGCCCTGGCGGTAGCGGTCGTCGTGCACACGGATACGCTCCTGCAGGCGGTGCAGCCGCTGCTGCTTGACCTCGGGCGGCACGCTGTCGCGCAGGTTCGCGGCCGGGGTTCCCGGGCGCGGCGAGTACATGAACGAGTAGGCGCAGTCGAAGCCGACCTCGTCGATCAGGCTCAGCGTCTGCTCGAAATCCGCCTCGGTCTCGCCGGGGAAGCCGACGATGAAATCGGATGACAGCGACAGGCCGGGCCGGGCGGCGCGCACGCGCGCGATCTTCTGCAGGAAGGCAGCACGTGTGTAGCCGCGCTTCATCATCCCCAGGATGCGGTCGCTGCCCGACTGCACGGGCAGGTGCAGGTAGGAAGCGAGCCGGGATTCCTCCGCGAAGGCGTCGGCCAGCGCGTCGGTGAACTCGGCCGGGTGCGAGGTGGTGAAGCGGATGCGCTCGATGCCGGGGATACGCGCCACGTAATGGATGAGCAGCGCCAGGTCGCAGATCTCGCCGCCCTCGCCCATCGCGCCGCGATAGGCATTCACGTTCTGCCCGAGCAGGGTGACCTCGCGTACGCCCTGCCCGGCCAGTTGCGCGATCTCCACCAGCACGCCGTCCAGCGGACGGCTGATCTCGGTGCCGCGCGTGTAGGGCACCACGCAGAAGGTGCAGTACTTCGAACAGCCCTCCATGACCGACACGAAGGCGGTCGGTCCCTCGGCGCGCGGCTGCGGCAGCGCGTCGAACTTCTCGATCTCCGGAAAGCTGATGTCGATACTCGGGCGCTGCGTAGCACGTCGCTGATCGAGCAGGGCCGGCAGCCGGTGCAGCGTCTGCGGTCCGAAAACCAGGTCGACATTCGGCGCGCGCCGCGCGATCGCCTCGCCTTCCTGGCTGGCCACGCAGCCGCCGACCCCGATCAGGCGCCGCGGATCGGCCTGCTTCCAGCCTTTCCAGCGCCCCAGCTCGGAAAAGACCTTCTCCTGCGCCTTCTCCCGCACCGAGCAGGTGTTGAGCAGCAGCAGATCCGCCTGCTCCGGGTCCTGCGTGCGCTCGTAGCCATGCGATCTGGCGAGTACATCAGCCATCTTGGCCGAGTCGTACTCGTTCATCTGGCAGCCGTGCGTCAGCACGTAGAGCTTGGGGGAGGACATCGTCGGCGGGGTGGCGGTCACGGGGGCGCGAAGGGGGCCCGGATTATACGGACGGACCCGGTCGGACCCGCGCCGGCGGGGATACGTGCGCTCCGAGCCAAATGGACGACCACGCAAGCAAAGTTCATCGTTTTGTCACAGTGGGCACCTGGCCGACCGATCTGCCGCCATGTCGCGGGCGCCTGGATTGTCGCAGTGGGTACCGCTTGCGGACAGGCACACCCCTGACGGGCTCGCGAGGCGGCGATGTCAGGGGCCGGTGAACACCTGGTCCTGGCAGCGGAAGTTGAGCTCGATCTCGCCGCCCTGC
>CAMLNE010000395.1 GCA_946481265.1 uncultured Panacagrimonas sp.
TCCAGATTGAAACGCAAACAGCGTGCAACTTCGAGAGGTAAATCAGAGAATCCCTTGATGAAGATCAGCTCGTCCGCGCGCATGTCCGGGAAGTACACCCAGCGGTGCTGCGGGCTGTATGTCAGCCGGTAGACCTCTCCGCGGCGGTCGGGATAGATCAGGGCCGAGGCCACCACCGTCTCCGGCGCCACGCTGCGGGCATCGCACAGGGCCAACGGCGCATCGCGAAGCGGTCCGGCGATCGGGCGCCAGAGATTGATGAAGGCGTAGCGCCGCCGCAACGCGGCTTCGGCGGCCTGCGCGTCGAGCAGTTCACCCAGGCGCTGCGGCGCCGAGCGGACGGTGTAGTCGTTGTGCACCAGGCGCGCCGGCTTGCCCAGGAACGTGGTGGGATGCTGCGCATCCGGGGCATGGCGCACGTTCTTGTCGAAGACGATCGCGCGGCTCGCCCCGGTGTGCTCGAGCACCAGGCGCTCCATCTCCGGGTAGTAGTGGCGCTCGACGGCGCTCGGGTCGTAGAAGTCGGTGAAGGCGGTCGGATGGTGGCCGATCGCGAAGCCATGCCGGTCGAGCGTCAGACTGTCGGCCTCAGACCAGCCGCTCCAGATGCGCGTGCGCCGCGAATCCAGCTCTCCGACTTCCCTGGGCACGCCGGGCGGCGGATCGAAGGTGTAGCGGTACGGTGGGCTATCCGATGGCGCAAGGTAGGGAAGCTCGGCCTCCACGTACTCGATCCCGCGCCTGAGGTTTCCATTGCCCATCGTGTCCGCGCCTCTGCATCCATCCGTTTCGACAAGCTCAAAGATAAGCGCAAGGCCCGTTGCGCGAGCCTGCGGCGCGCCCTGAGGTAGCTGCACGGATGGACGAATGGGCGATCGCGTGGCCCGGTGGTTCAGGCTGCTTCGCGCGGAGCAGCCGTGCGGCACGGGAGTCTGCGCCATGGCAGCCGGGAGCGAGGCTGCTAGTCTCCGGCTGCAGAGGTTCCGCAACAGGAACCCATGGAGGAGAACACGTGAACGAGCATATCGAGGTCACCGGGCCGTCGAGCCTGTCGAACAGCTTCCTGGGCGACACCATCCAGGTCTGCGTCGTCACCCGGGACATCCATCGCACCCTCGAGGGTTTCGTGAAGATGGGCGTGGGCCCCTGGCGGGTCTACACCTTCAGTCCGGAGACGGTGAAGAACCAGACCTACGGCGGGAAGCCGGCGTCCTACTCGATGCGCCTGGCCCTGGCGTACACCGGCACGATGATGTGGGAAGTCATCCAGCCGCTCGAAGGTCCGAGCATCTACAAGGATTTCCTGGCCCGCGGCAGCGAGGGTGTGCAGCACGTCGGCCAGGCCTGCAACGGGCTGAGCTTCGAGCAGCAGTGCGCGAAGTTCGAGGCGCTCGGCCGCAAGCTGGTGCAGTCGGGCCAGTGGGGCGCCGTGCGGTACGCCTACTACGGCACCGAGGATCTGATCGGCACCACCGTCGAAATCTTCGATTTCCCCGAAGGCTTCGAATTTCCCGAGCCCGAGGAATGGGTGCCCGCACGACCGGGCTGAGCGCCCGGCATATCGGAAGCATCCGCCCGCGATGCGGGCGCAGACCCAGCAGATGAAAGGAGCGCGAGCATGGCCGCCGATTCCGGTGCACCCCTCAATTCCGCGACCGCGCAGGTCGCCGCCTGGCTCGCCGGGTTTTCCGCCGCGCTCGAGTCCGCCGACGCCGCGCGCGCGGCCGGAATGTTCGAGGAGGACGCCTGCTGGCGCGACCTCGTCGCCTTCACCTGGAACATCAAGACGCTCGAGGGCCGCAAGCCGATCAAGGCGATGCTGCAGGCAACGCTCGACAACGTGAAGCCGCACGACTGGCGCATCGAGGGCGAGGCCACGCAGGCCGATGGCGTCACGGAAGCCTGGATCACGTTCGAGACCGCGGTGGCGCGCGGCTACGGCCATATCCGTCTCAGGGGCGAGCGCTGCTGGACGCTGCTGACGACGATGAAGGAGCTCATCGGCCACGAGGAGAAGAGCGGCGAGCGCCGCGCCAAGGGCACCGAGCACGGCGTGGTGCGCGGTCGCAAGACCTGGCTGGACCGTCGCCAGGAGGAGGAGGCGGAACTGGGCATCACGCGCCAGCCCTACGTGCTGATCGTCGGTGGCGGGCAGGGCGGCATCGGCCTGGCCGCGAGGCTGCGCAAGCTGGGTGTGCCGACCCTGGTGATCGAGAAGAACGCGCGCGCCGGCGATTCCTGGCGCAGGCGCTACAAGTCGCTATGCCTGCACGACCCGGTCTGGTACGACCACATGCCCTATCTGCCGTTTCCGGCGGATTGGCCGGTGTTCACGCCCAAGGACAAGATGGGCGACTGGCTGGAGAGCTACGTCAAGGTCATGGAGCTCAACTACTGGAGCAACACGACCTGCCAGAAGGCGAAGTACGACGAGGCCAGCGGCACCTGGGAAGTCACGGTCAAGCGGGGCCGCCAGAAGATCGTGCTGCGCCCGACCCAGCTGGTGCTGGCCACCGGCGCCTCGGGGTTCCCGGCCGTGCCGCAGATTCCCGGCGCGGAAACCTTCGAGGGGACGCAGCATCACTCCAGCGTGCATCCGGGCGGTGAGGGCTGGACCGGCAGGAAGTGCATCGTGCTCGGCTCGAACAATTCGGCGCACGACATCTGCGCCGACCTGTGGGAGCACGGCGCGGACGTCACGATGATCCAGCGCTCGTCGACGCACATCGCGCGCTCGCAGACGCTGCTCGAACTGGGCCTGGGTGCGCTGTACTCGGAAAGCGCGCTCGAAAAGGGCATCACCACGGACAAGGCCGACCTGATCTTCGCCTCGATCCCGTACAAGCTGCTCGGCGCTTTCCAGGTGCCGATCTACCAGGCGATGAAGGAACGCGATGCCGACTTCTACGCGCGGCTCGAGAAGGCCGGCTTCCTGCTCGACTTCGGCGAGGATGACACCGGCCTGTTCATGAAATACCTGCGGCGCGGCTCCGGCTACTACATCGATGTCGGCGCCTCGGAGCTGGTTGCCGACGGTCGCGTAAAGCTGCGCAGCGGCGTGAGCATCGCGCAGATCAGGCCGCGTTCGGTCGTGCTCACCGATGGCAGCGAGCTGCCGGCCGACCTGATCGTCTACGCGACGGGATACGGCTCGATGAGCAACTGGGCGGCGAAGCTGATCTCCAGGAAGGTCGCCAACAAGGTCGGCAAGTGCTGGGGGCTGGGTTCGGGCACGACGAAGGATCCGGGACCCTGGGAAGGAGAGCTGCGCAACCTGTGGAAGCCCACCGCGCAGCCGAACCTGTGGTTCCACGGTGGCAACCTGCACCAGTCGCGGCACTACTCGCTGTACCTGGCGCTGCAGCTCAAGG
>CAMLNE010000396.1 GCA_946481265.1 uncultured Panacagrimonas sp.
TTCACGCCGGCCCTGTGTGCGCTGCTGCTGCGTCCGAGTGAGGAATCGCACATGCCGGGCGTGCTCGGCCGTTTCTTCGGCGCGTTCAACCGCGGCTTCGCGCGCGCCACCGCCGGCTACAGCCGCGCGGTGCAGCACGGGATCCGGCGATCGGTGATCGGGCTGAGCGTGTTCGGCGTGCTGACCTTCCTGGCCGGCTGGATGGCCCTGGCCCGACCCGGCGGCTTTTTGCCCGAGGAAGATCAGGGCTACCTGCTGGTCGCGGTGTCCCTGCCGCCGGGCGCCTCGCTGCAGCGCACCGAGGCGGTGATGAAGCAGTTCGATGCGGCGGTCCGCCAGATCCCGGGCGTGGATGACGTCGTCGGGGTGGTCGGCTACAGCTTCCTGGCCGGCATCACCAATTCCTCGTCCGCCACGTCCTTCCTCTCGCTCAAGCCCTGGGCGGAGCGCGGGGCGCAGCAGAGCGCCACCAGGATCCTGCAGCAGATGGCCGAGGCCACCGGCAAGATCCAGGGCGCCAGTTTCATCATCATCAATCCACCCTCGGTTCCGGGCATCGGGACCGGCGGCGGTTTCGAATTCGTGCTCGAGGACCGCACCGGCGGTGCGCTCGAGCGGCTGGTGACCAACATGGGAGAGCTGCTGGGCAAGGCCGCGCAGGCGCCGGAACTCACGCGCGTGTTCACCCAGTTCAACCCGAGTACGCCGCAAGTGGAATTCGTGATCGACCGTGAGCGCGCCAAGACACTCGGCATCCCGATCTCGGACATCTTCTCCTCGCTGCAGACCTTCTTCGGTGGCAGCTACATCAACGACTTCAACCTGTTCGGACGCACCTACCGGGTGACTGCCCAGGCCGACGGCGCATCGCGCGCCACACCCGAGGCGGTCAACCAGCTCTATGTGCGCTCGGCGCAGGGCAACATGGTGCCGCTGTCGACATTGGTGTCGCTCAAGATGCGTCAGACGCCGGACTACATCGAGCGCTTCAACGTCTTTCGCGCCGTGACCATCAACGGTTCGGCCGCGCCGGGCCAGAGCTCGGGCGAGGCGATGGCGGCGATGGACCGCCTGGCGGCCGAGCTGCCCGAGGGCTTCCACCACGAGTGGACCGGGGTCAGCTTCCAGGAGCGCAAGGCGGCCGGCCAGGCGCAGTACATCTTCGCGGCCAGCGTGCTGTTCGTCTTCCTGGTGCTGGCGGCGCTATACGAGAGCTGGGTCGTGCCGTTCGCGGTGCTGCTGGGCATCCCCTTCGCGGTGTTCGGCGCGTTCCTGGCCCTGACCCTGCGCGGCTTCGCCAACGACGTCTACGCGCAGATCGGCCTGGTGATGCTGATCGGCCTGGCGGCGAAGAACGCGATCCTGATCGTGGAGTTCGCCAAACTCGGCTACGAGCGCGGCATGCCGCTGGCGGAGGCGGCCGTCGCGGGTGCGCGCCAGCGCCTGCGGCCGATCCTGATGACCTCGTTCGCCTTCATCCTGGGCACCTTCCCGCTGGTGATCGCCAGCGGCGCCGGCGCGGCCGCGCGCCAGGTGCTGGGTACCACGGTGGTGTTCGGCATGCTCGCCGCGACGTTCTTCGGCATCTTCCTGGTACCGGTGTTCTACGTGGTCATCCAGGGCGCGGTGGATCGCCTGCGCCGCAAGCCACCGACCCCGCCTTCGCCTCCGGCGGAGCCGGTCACGGCGATGCCGTCATGAGGCGCCTGCTGCTGGTGCTGCTGGCAGCGGGCCTGGCGGCCTGCACGCTGGGGCCCGACTACGTGCGGCCCGAGCTGGACCCGCCTGCAACGTATCGCGGCGCGGGCGTGGACGACGCCCCGGGTTCGATCGCGGACCTCGGCTGGTGGCAGCTGTACGAGGACCCGGTGCTCGGCCAGCTGATCACCACGGCGCTGCAGGACAACCTGGACCTGCGCATCGCGGTGGCGCGCCTGGCGCAGGCGCAGGCTGTGCTGGGCTCGACGCGTCTCACGCTGTTCCCGCAGGTCTCGGCCAGCGGCGGCATCGAGCGCAGCCAGGCCAGCGCGGACGCCACCGCGCCCGGTGGCGAGCGCCTCGGCACGGTGGAGCACGCGCGCCTGGGGCTGTCCTGGGAGCTCGATCTCTGGGGCCGCCTGCGGCGCGAGAACGAGGCGGCACGCGCGCAACTGCTCGGCGCCGAGTACGCGCGTCGCGGCGTGCTGGTGAGCCTGGTGGCGCAGGTCGCCACCGCCTGGTTCCGCCTTGGCAGCCTCGACGAGCAGCTCGCCGTGACGCGCGCCACGGTCCAGACCCGCCAGCAGTTCCTCGAGCTGACCCGCGCGCAGTCCGAGCGCGGCGTCGTCAGCGGCCTGGACGTCGCCTCGGCCGAGGCACAGCTCGCGCAGGCCCGCGCCAGCATCCCCGAGTTCGAACGGCAGGTCGCGCAGACCGAGCACGCCTTGTCCCTGCTGCTGGGCCGCAATCCCGGCGGATTCGAGCGGGCCCCGCTGGAGCAGGCCAGCCCGATGAATCCGGAGATCCCGGCCGGACTGCCCAGCGCGCTGATCGAACGGCGTCCCGACGTGCTGCAGGCGGAGCAGGACCTGGTCGCCGCCAATGCGCGCATCGGCGTGGCCAAGGCTGCGCTGTTTCCCTCGATCTCGCTGACCGGCAGCTACGGCTCCCTGAGTGGCGAGATGAATGATCTGTTTTCCAGCGGCGCGCGGACCTGGGGCATCGGCGTCGACCTGCTGCAGCCGCTGCTCGACTCCGAGCGCAATCTCTACCGCGTCGACCTGGCCGATGCGCGCAAGGCCGAGGCGCTGGCGGCCTACGAGAAGGCGGTGCGCAACGGCTTTCGCGAAGTGGCCGACGCGCTGGTGGCGCGCCAGAAGCTGGCCGAGGTGGAGCGTGCGCAGGACGAACTGGTCGCCGCGCAGCAGCGCGCCGAGGAGATCGCCACCGCACGCTACAAGGTGGGCTACTCGTCGTACTTCGACGTGATCAACGCCGACCGCGACCTGTTCAGCGCCAAGCTGGCGCGCGCCTCGGCACGGCTCGACGCACGTCTGGCAACGGTGCAGCTGTACCGCGCGCTCGGAGGCGGCTGGACGCTGCCGTAGGCTGCGCAGGGCATGGCCCGCAGGCCCGGGTCGGGGAAGGTGCGCAAGGCCGTGCGCCGCAGACCTCGCGACTTCGGGACGGTGCCCGGAACTTCCAGTGTCCGGCCATACCCTGCGGCGCGTGGAGCTGCGCTTGCGCCCGCGGCTTTCGCGCGCTGCGCCGCTGCAGGATCTTTCTAGCCCGCATTTCTCACAGGTCGCCGGAGAATCCGCTTCGATCTACTGATCTGAGTGCGATGTTTGGGCTGCGCGCCGGAAACAGAGTGTCGCCT
>CAMLNE010000397.1 GCA_946481265.1 uncultured Panacagrimonas sp.
CCTCGGCGCGGAAGCGTGCGCCCCGGCGCAGGCACAGGCGGAAGGCCTGCAGCGCCGCCGGCCAGCCGTCGGTGCGTTCGTGGATCTCGGCGATCTCGTCCGGACGCAGGTCCGGGAATTCACTGAAGAACTCGATGGTCTCGGGCAGGCGGAAGCACAGTTCCTCGTTGGCCAGCACCACCGTGCCTTCACGGATCTGCAGGCGCGCCAGGCGCGCGGTCGGCAGCAGGCGCGTGCCGACGCAGAGCTGCACCGACATCGGCAGGCTGCGCACCACCTGGGCGAAGACCGCCTCGAAATGCGCCGAGGCGACGGTCTCGAAATTGTCGACCACCAGCACCACCGGCTCGCGCACCCGCGACAGCGCGCGCAGCAGGTCCTGAAGGGTGGCGGGCCGTTGCGGCGTGGGTGCATCGGCAGACGCGCGCCGGCGCGCCACCGACAGGCCCTCGACCGCATCGCACAGCAGGCGCAGGAAATGCGCCGCGTCACCGGACTGGGCATCCATGCGCACCCAGGCGATGCGCTCGCCCAGGGCCGCGCGGCGCTCGCAGTGCTGGCGCAGCAGCGAGGTCTTGCCGTAGCCCGCCGGGCCCTGCACGACGATCAGGCGCGGCCGCGGCTCGCTGCCCAGGCGATCGAGCAGGCGGTGTCGCAGGATCGCGCCGCGCGAGCCGGGCGATGGCGCCGCCTGCGCGGGCTCCGCGTTCGCCGCTGCGACCGCCTTGGCGACCTTCCTGGGACTCTTGCGCGTCATGGAACTCCGGTGGGAGGCGGGCCGGGCAGCGGAATGGGTGGATTCACGAAGGCGCCGGGGTGCAGTTGCCGGCGGCGTTCCTCACCCCGGCCATTTCGGCCGCCTCCCCGCCAGAGGAAGCTACACGTTCTCCTTGCCGATCTGCACCATCACCTTGCCGGTGTTGGCGCCCGTGTAGAGCATCTTCAGCGCCTCCACCGAATGCTCGATGCCCGGCACCACGTGCAGCCGCGCGTGCAGCTTTCCTTCCAGCATCCAGCCGGCGAGCTGCTGCTGGTACTGCGGGTATTTCTCGGCGTAATCGAGGATCACGAAGCCCTCCACGCGCAGCCGCCGCATGATCAGGTTGCGGAACATGTACGGACCCGGGATGCGCTCGCCGGCCGCGCTGTTGTAGGTGGAGATCAGGCCGCAGATGACGACGCTGCCGAAGTTCTTCATCACCGTCAGGCCGGCATCGAGCAGCTCGCCGCCGACGTTCTCGTAGTGCACGTCCACCCCGTCCGGGGCCAGTGCGCGCAGGCGCTCGACGACGTTCTCGCTCTTGTAGTCGATGGCGTGGTCGTAGCCGAACTCGCTGGTCAGCCATCCGCACTTCTGCACGCCGCCGGCGATGCCGATGGTGCGGCAACCGTAGATCTTGGCGATCTGGCCCACCAGCATGCCGACCGCGCCGGACGCGGCGGTGACCACCACGGTGTCACCCCTCTTCGGCCGGCCGATCTCCATCAGGCCGACCAGCGCCGTCGGGCCGGCGATGGCGAGCACGCCGAAGGCCTCGTCCAGCTTCAGGCCCGGGATGCGCGGCACGATGGAGAAGCCGGCGCCGTCGGTGACCGCGTACTCCGCCCAGGGCGCCAGTCCCGCGGCCAGCGAGCCGACCGGGAACGCCGGGTTTCTCGACTCCATCACCTCGCCCAGCATGAAGCCCTTCATCGGCTGTCCCGGCCGCACCGGGTCCATGTACAGGTCCCAGTCGCCGAGCCACAGGCGGTTGGTGGCATCCATGGACAGGTAGATCGAGCGCAGCAGGAACTGCCCCTCGCCGATCTGCGGCTGCGCCTCCTCGCGCAACACCAGCGTGTCCGCCTCGATGTCCTTCTTCGGTGGCTTGTTGAAATACCAGCAGCGCATGACGTCTCCTCCGCTCGTTATGGGTTCGGCGTCGGAGCAGTGTCGACCCGTGCAGATCGACCAACCCCACCCGAATGGGCGGGCGACGCATTGCCGCAGGGGGAGCACGGCGCAGTGCGCGAACGGTGGAGAAGTTCACCGCAAAGGCGCGAAGGAAAAAGAAAGGACGCAAAGGTTTCGAGGGTTCCTCTTCCCGTGAACAGCACAGCGGGAGCGAATCACAGCGGTCGTCTGGCCGGTCTGCGCGCTGCGCGGTGACATGGTGCGCAAACTTCGCTTTGCACACCCTACGGTGCGTGCCGGCACGCTCGACGACGCCGTGCAGGTGCAGGCCGTAGCAACCGTAATGCGTCAACCCCTGGATTCGACCAGTTTGGGATTCCAGGTGGACCGATCGCGGAGCATGGCGTTGAGGACGGTGAGCAGTTTTCGGGTGACGGCAATCAGGGCGACTTTGTGCGGTTTGCCGGCAGCGAGCAGGCGTTGGTAGAACGCTTTGAAGGGGGGATTGAATCGGCGGGCGCTGTTGGCGGCCATGTACAGATCGTTTCGGACCTCTTCACGTCCGCCCCAGATGTGCCGTGTACCGCGCAGCTTGCCGCTGTCGCGATTCAGCGGTGCCACGCCGACCAGCTTGGCGATGGCGTGGCGATCCAGCCGGCCGAGCTCGGGCAGGCTGATCAGCAGGCGTCGGACGGTCTGAGGTCCGACGCCGGTGACTTCGTCGACCAGATCGGCTTTCTCGGCCCAGGCGGGCGACCCGCGCAGGGTGTCGTCGATATCCCGGTGCAGAGTCTTGATGGCCTGGTCCAGGAAGGCCAGATGGCGGTCGATCTGTTTCTTGATCCGGGTCGGGGCTCGATGCCGCCGATTCTTCTCGGCAGCCCGCATCTCGACGAGCTGCGCACGGCGGGTGAGCCGGGCAGCCAGTTCCTGGGCCTCCTCGTCGGGCAAGGCACGCGGCTGGGGCTGCATGCACAACCCGAACAGCGCCAGCACCTGGGCATCCAGACGATCGGTCTTGGCCAGTTGTCCGCTGGAGCGGGCGAAGTCGCGCACTTGGCGTGGATTGACTACGGCCACGGCAGCCCCGGTTGCCACCAGCGCCGTGGCCACCTGACGCTGCAACCCTCCGGTGGCTTCGATCACCACCAGATCCACCGGCGACGACTCCAGCATCCGGATCAGCGATGCGATGCCCTCCGGGCTATTGGCCACACGTCCTTCCGCTTTGTCCGGCAGGCGATGCCAATCCAGATGTTCGCCGGACACATCGACCCCCAGCGCACTCGAATACCGGCTTTCCATAACCCCTCCTTGTGAAAAAGTGCGGACTGCAACCTCGCGTCCTAGCAACCATTCGGGTTTTGTCGAAAAGCCAGCCTGAGGCACCACTTGCTACGGCACGATCTCGAGAATCCAGGGTGTGACGGGCTCTCAGGC
>CAMLNE010000398.1 GCA_946481265.1 uncultured Panacagrimonas sp.
AAGGCGAGGTCGTGCGCCGAGGCGGCAGCCTCGCCTTCGTCGACGGGCGCCTGTATGCCGACGATGGCAGTGTGGCCTGCCGGGCGCACGCGGTGCTGCGCGTGTTCCGCCGCCGCGCTTGAATCCCATCCCCGAACCGATCCGGCAGGCTAAGCGCATGACCGAACAGAACCTGCATATGGCGGCGAAATTCACCGCCACCGCGAAAGCGATCCCGGATCATCCCTGCCTGATCCAGGGCAAGCTGCGCTTGAGCTGGCGGCAGGTGGACGAGCGCAGCAACCGCGTCGCCAACGCAATGCTCGAAGCGGCCACATTGCAGCGCGGCGATCGCGTCGCGGTGATGGAACGCAACTCGCCGGCCTACATCGAGAGCTACCTGGCGGCAATGAAGCTGGCGCTGCTGCCTTGCAACGTCAATTACAAGTACCGGTCCGAAGAACTGCTGTACCTGCTTGAAGACTCCGGTGCAGCCGTGCTGGTGATCAACGAGGATTTCCTGCCGACCTTCGAGCCGATCGCCGCGCAGTGCCCGCAGCTGAAACTGGTCGTGGTCATCGGACCGTCGGCGCAGGCCGAGCTTCCCGCCGGACGCATGGCTTATGCGGGCTGCCTTGCCCACGGCGCGGCCACGGCGCCCCAGCTGTCCTGGGCCGCGCCGAACAACGACGACCTGTTGTTTCTGCTCTACACCGGCGGCACCACCGGATTCCCCAAGGGCGTGATGTGGGACACCACGGTGTATCGCGAGATGCACCGTCTGCTGGGGCCGATGGTGCGCGGCATCATCGAGCGTCTGCCGCGCGCACCGGCGTCCATGTTCCGGTCCCGCAGCGGGCACGAGAACGCGATTTCGCGCTTCATGCAATCGCGGGTGTTCCGCTGGCTGATCGCACGCGAACCGGTGCGCGAGGCGCTGGGCCGATACGCCGAGCGCTCGTTCCGCGAGCGTGCCAGCGGACCGCTCGATCAGGCCGCCAGAAAGGCCCGGGCGATGCGCCGCTTTCCCAATCCCACCCTGGTGGCCTGCCCGCTGATGCACGGCACCGGCTGGCTCACCGCGATGAACACGCTCACCGCCGGCGACGCGGTGGCCTTCCTCGAGGGCAAGAAGTTCGATGCTGCTGAGGTCTGGCGGACCGTCGAGCGCGAGAAGGTCTGCACCCTCATCATCGTCGGCGATGCGTTTGCCGTGCCGCTGCTGGAGGAACTGGAGCGCCATCCCTACGACACCTCGTCGATGCTGATGATGAACAGCTCCGGCGTGGTGTGGTCGCCCAAGGTCAAGCAGGGTCTGCTGAAGAAGATCCCGCAGCTCATCATCGTCGATTCGCTCGGCGCCTCCGAGGGCCTGGGCCGCTCGGAACCCATCACCGCGCAGGAGGACGAGATCAAGCCCATGCGCTTTCGCCTGTCCTCGCACATGAAAGTGTTCGACGAGCAGGATCGCGAGGTCGTGCCCGGCTCCGGGGTCACCGGCCAGCTCGCGATCTGCGGACTGATTCCGCGCGGCTACTGGCGCGACGAGGCCAAGACCGCGAAGACCTTCCGCACCGTCGGCGGCGTGCGTTACTCGATCTTCGGCGACGTCTGCACGGTCGAAGCGGACGGGTCCCTGACCCTGCTCGGCCGCGGCTCGGGGGTGATCAACACCGGCGGCGAGAAGGTGTTCCCGGAAGAAGTGGAGAACGTGATCCATGACCAGCCAGGCGTCGCCGACTGCGTCGTGGTGGGCGCTTCCGATCCTCGTTACGGTCAGGTGATCGCCGCGCTGGTCGAGTTCCATCCGCGCACAACCGGCTCGCTGGACGACATCGCCAATCAATGCGCGGCGCGCCTGGCCAATTACAAGAAACCCCGCCACCTGTTCGTGGTGGACAAGATTCCGCGCAAGGACAACGGCAAGATGGAATACGCGCGTGCGCGGGAAATCGTCGCCGAGCGCATCCAGCAACTCACCCCCTCCGCATGAAAACCCTGCATGCCCCGACCTACACCTGCCCCGAGGACTTCCTCACCGGCCTGCGAACCCAGCACTACATCGCCAGCAAGCGCATCGGCACGGCCGCGTACCTGGGCCTGCACCTGGAAAAGCCGCTGCTGGTCGAAGGCCCCGCCGGCGTCGGCAAGACCGAGCTGGCCAAGGCGCTGGCGTCCCTGCTCGAAGTGCCGCTGGTGCGCATGCAGTGCTACGAGGGCCTGGACGAATCCAAGGCCCTGTACGAATGGAAGTACGGCAAGCAATTGCTCTACACGCAGATCCTGCGCGACAAGCTCGGCGAGCTGATGCAGGGCGCCGGCACGCTGGAAAAGGCCCTGGAGAAACTGCACGCGCACGACGACCTGTTCTACTCCGAGAGCTTCCTCGAACCGCGCCCCCTGCTGCGCGCCCTTCGCGAACCGGCGGGCTGCGTGCTGCTGGTGGACGAGATCGACAAGGCCGACCCGGAGTTCGAGGCCTTCCTGCTGGAACTGCTGTCCGACTACCAGATCTCGGTGCCGGAACTCGGCACGGTCAGCGCCAAGGTGCGCCCGATGGTGCTGCTGACCAGCAACGGCACGCGCGAGTTGTCCGATGCGCTGCGCCGCCGCTGCCTGCACCTGCACATTCCCTATCCCGAGGCCGCGCTGGAGAGGCAGATCGTGCATACCCGCGTGCCCGAACTGTCATCGCATCTGGCGACGAGCCTGGTCGCCTTCGTCCACGGCCTGCGCGCGCTGGACCTGAAGAAGCATCCCGCGGTCAGCGAGACGCTGGACTGGGCGCGCACGCTAGTGCTGCTCAACGCCGATGAACTCGGCGAGGACCTGGTGCGCGACACGCTCACCACCCTGCTCAAGCACGAGGAAGACGTCGCTACCGCGCTGGCCGCCCTGCCCCAGGTGATGCAGGCCGCCCGCAGTGCCGCGCAGGTTCATGCAGCGCGCGCTTGAGGAATTCGTCCTGGCGCTGCGCGGCAGCGGCCTCGAGCCGGGGCTGTCGGAATGCGTGGACGCCTATCGCGCCGCACGCATCGTCGGTCTGGATGACCGCGACGGCCTGCGCGAAGCCCTCGGTGCCACGCTGGCGACAACCGAGCCGGGCCGCGCCATCTTCGACGACGTGTTCGAGCGCTACTTCTCGTTCACGATGTTCGGCGAGCGCTTGCCCGGTGCCCCCGAATCCGAGCGATCTCGAACGCCCCGCGCGGGCCGAGGTGCGCATCCGCGAATACACCGGACGGCCGACCTACCTCGATCAGATCGTGACGAGCTTGAAGACGGTATTCGCAGGGTTCGTGCTCGCGACCTTGATTGCCGGGCCGCTCGGCATCATGGCCGGACTCTCGAAGAC
>CAMLNE010000399.1 GCA_946481265.1 uncultured Panacagrimonas sp.
GAAGATCCTGGCCGCCTACGGCTACGACCCCGACCTCGCCGTGCAGTCGGCCGGTGCCGTGCGCGGTATCCAGATGGCGGTGAGCGTGTACGCATCGATCCCGTTCCTGCTGTGCGTCGCGCTTCTGTTCTTCTACAAGATCGACAAGAAGGCCGAGACGCGCATCGAGCAGGAACTGGCCGCGCGCCGCGCCGCGGGCATCGCGACTCCCTGATCGTCGCCGCAACGCAGCAGGAACCCGCATGTCCGAAGAATTCGATCCGGTCGAGCTGCAGGCGCTGGCCGAGAAGGCGATCTCGCCGCCGCTGGTCACGCATATCTACACCGCCGACCCATCGGCGCATGTGTTCGACGGAAAAATCTACATCTATCCATCGCACGACATCGATGCGGGCATTCCTTTCAACGATGACGGCGACCATTTCGGCATGCAGGACTACCACGTGCTGCGGATGGACTCGCCCGCGGATGGGGCAGCCGAGGATTGCGGCGTCGCATTGCGCGTCGACGACGTGCCGTGGGCCGAGCGTCAGATGTGGGCGCCGGATGCGGCGACCAAGGACGGCAAGTACTACCTGTACTTCCCGGCCAAGCGCGCCGATGGCCTGTTCCAGATCGGCGTGGCGGTAGGCGACCATCCCGCCGGTCCCTTCGTGGCCGAACCCGAAGCCATTGCCGGCAGCTATTCCATCGACCCGGCGGTGTACGCCGACGACGACGGTGCGTTCTACATGTATTTCGGCGGCCTCTGGGGCGGGCAGCTGCAGAAGTATCGGGACAACGCCTATTCACCGGCGCACGGGGAGCCCGCCGATGGCGAACCTGCGCTGGGGCCGCGCCTGGCGCGCCTGTCGGACGATATGAAGCAGTTCGCCGAGGCGCCGCGGGAAGTCGTGATCCTCGATGAGGCCGGCGAGCCGTTGCGCGCGGGCGACCACGACCGACGCTTCTTCGAGGCGCCGTGGCTGCACAGGCACGACGGTCGCTATTACCTCTCGTATTCCACCGGCAACACGCATTTTCTGTGCTATGCGGTGGCCGACAATCCCTACGGGCCGTTCGTCTACCAGGGCCGGATCCTGACGCCGGTGGTCGGGTGGACCACGCATCACTCGATTTGCGCGTTTCAGGACCAGTGGTACTTGTTCTATCACGACTCGCTGTTGTCCGGTGGCATCACCCATCTGCGCTCGATCAAGATCACGCCGCTGCATCACGACGGGCAAGGCAGGATCCGCACCATCCATCCCTATGGAGAGTGACCCAAGCTGCGATCAGGCGGTTCTAGAGCACGAACGCGTAGCGCAGCATCGTCCTGCGACGCAATCTTTCGTCGCGTCACCGGTGGCGCGGGTCGTCAGGCGTGCGCCGCCCAGGCCGGCGATCCTGCGACGTAATCGATGCAAGGATCGTAGCGGCCCGGCACCTCGATATAGCGCAGCGCCTGGGTGCAGCCGATCTCGGAAGTGAAGTAGCCCAGCAGGGCGAGTTCCTTCATCATGCGGAAGAACGTGGCTGGCTCGACTGGGGCGTCGGATGTGATCTCTTCCGCTTCGATGGAATCGTACGGAGGCAGCTGCGCCAGGCCCTGGCGGTTGCGGTCTTCTGCCTCCGTCTCGTACGCCTCCCGGTGTGCCTGGCGATCGAAGGCGGTCAGCACGGCCAGGCGTTGCTGCGGCGTGGCCTGCATGAACGGCACGTTGGCTGCCTTCGTCGCGGCGGCGTCGACCCGGCGCATGCCATCGCGGAAGGTCTTCTGTTCGCCGGGGTCGTAACAGTCGGTGACCATGAGCGCCATGAACGCGCCGACTTTCGCATCCTTCGCGCCCGGCGTCCTGGTGGCGGGAACGATCGTTTCCGCGACCTCGTCGAGGAACGCGATTTCCTGGGAGCTGAACTGGCCAAGACGCGTGTTGGCCGGTGCGCTTGCCGCCTTTTCTGCCGTCTTCTCCACGTCCTCCACGCGGCCGCAGCCGATCAGCGCCGCGCCGCCGAGCAGCAGACTCACGCGTCGGATCGCCTCGCGCCGGGTGATCGTCGGGGCCTGTTCGGAGTCGGATGGCATGGGTTGAGAGGACATGTTCATGTCGGCCCCGGTCACAGGTTGCGGCGCTTGAGCTCGTCCACGGCGAAGTTGGCCGCACGGGCGGTGATCGCCATGTAGGTCAGCGAAGGATTCTGGCAGGCGGAGGAGGTCATGCAGGCGCCATCGGTCACGAAAACGTTGGGGGCGTCCCAGACCTGGTTGTGCGCGTTGAGCACCGAGGTCTTGGGATCGCGCCCCATGCGCGCGGTGCCCATCTCGTGGATCGCCATCCCGGGGTAGGAGCCTTCGTCGTAGGTCTTGACCTTCTTCACGCCGGCCTGCTCGAGCATCTGCGCCATGTCGTCGATCATGTCCTTGCGCATCAGGCGCTCGTTCTCCCCGAGCGCGCAATCGATCTTCAGCACCGGCAGGCCCCATTTGTCCTTCTTTTCCGGGTCAAGCGCGATGTGGTTGGAATGCGCAGGCAGCATCTCGGCGAACGCGGTGGAGCCGATCGTCCATGGCCCCGGTGTAGTCGCCTCGTCCTTCATCTCGGCACCGATCCCGAGCTCACGCACCGCGCGCTGCCAGCCCTGCCGGCTCGCGCCACCCTGGTAGCCGAAACCGCGCAGGTACTCGCGCTTGTCGCCAAACAGGTTGCGATAGCGCGGAATGTAGAACCCGGTCGGTCGGCGGCCGTAGTAGTACTTGTCGGTCAGGCCTTCGATCTCGCCTTCCGCGCCGCAGCGGAAATGATGGTCCATGAGATTGTGACCGAGTTCGCCCGAGCTGCTGCCCAGCCCGCCCGGCCACACGTCGGTCGCCGAGCGCATCAGCAGCCAGGTCGAATTGAGCGTGGACGCGCACAGGAACACGATCTTCGCGCTGTAGTCGGTGACCTGCTCGGTCACCGCATCGATGACGCGCACTCCGCTGGCGCGCTTGCCGGTCTTGTCGAGCAGGACTTCGGTGACGATCGACCAGGGCTTGAGCGTAAGCCGACCGGTCTTCATCGCCGCCGGCAGCGTGGACGACTGGGTGCTGAAATAGGCGCCGTACGGGCAGCCCAGCCAGCAGGCGTTGCGATACTGGCAGGGGGCGCGCCCGGGCAGTGCCTGGGTGGCGTTCGCGGTGCGCCCCGGGATGATCCGGCGCCGGCCGCCGAACGCGTTGCGCAGGCGTCCGGCAACCAGCTCTTCACCGCAGTTCAGCGGCATCGCCGGCTGGAACTGGCCATCGGGAAGCTGCGCCATGCCCTCGCGGGATCCGGCAATGCCGGCGTGCCTTTCCACGTGGTCGT
>CAMLNE010000400.1 GCA_946481265.1 uncultured Panacagrimonas sp.
GCGGATCGAAACGCACCAGGACTACGTGCGCTTTTACTACGAAAAAACCTTCTGACCGCGTCGCACAACGAACGACGGCAGAACGAGGAGAGTTCAGATGAGTGAAACCGAAGTGCTCAAGCCCTTGAAGACCTGGAGCCACTTGGCGGCTCGCCGGCGCAAGCCCAGCGAGTACGAAGTGGTGTCGGTGAATCTTCACTACAACACGCGGCCGGGTGCGGATCCCTACGAGCTGGATCCGAACATGCCGATGAACCGCTGGTACAAGAAGTACCGCGACGGCTCACCGATGCGCCACGACAACTGGAACGCCTTCCGCGATCCGGACGAGCTGATCTATCGCACCTACAACATGCTGCAGGACGGTCAGGAGACCTACCTGTACGGGCTGTTCAACCAGTTCAATGAGCGTGAGCACGACAAGGCGCTCAGCCCCCAATGGCTGGGCAGTCTGGCGCGCATGTACACCCCGAACCGCTATCTGTTCCACACCGTTCAGATGACGTCGGCGTACATCGCCCAGATTGCCCCGGCCAGCACGATCTCGCTGTGCGCGGCGTTCCAGGGCATGGATGCGTTCCGTTGCCTGAGCCACACGGCGTATCGCACCAAGGAACTGCTGCGCCAGTCGCCGGAATGCGGGTTTGCACGCGACGAGCGCCAGTACTGGGAGAACGACGCCGCTTGGCAAGGCTTCCGTGAGCTGATGGAGCGGGTCATGGTCGCCTACGACTGGGCCGAGACCTTCGTGGCGCTGAATCTTGTGGCCAAGCCGGCCATCGAGGAGGCGGTGCTCAGAAAGCTCGGCGAGGCCGGTCGCCGCAATGGCGACACGTTGCTCGGAATGCTGGTGGACGCGCAGCTGGTCGATGGAGCGCGCCACCGCCGGTGGGCCACCGCCCTTGTCAAGATGACCTGCGAGACGCCGTCCAATGCAGAGGTCATCCGCGGCTGGCTCGCCAAGTGGGAGCCGTTCGGCGACAAGGCGATCGATGCCTACTGCGCCGCCCTCAACGAAGCGCCGGATGCCGCCGACATCGCCAAGCAGGCGACCCGCGACTTCCGTCGTTCGCTCGTCGACGTGTGAGCGGAGTGGAGACCCAGATGCCGAGTTCGGCAGATCGGGCCGAGCTGGCTGTCTCCGGCTCGGCCGAAGGTGCTGCGGGCCCCTTTCAGATTCAGATTGAAGGCGGCCTGACGTATCCGCAGTGCGGAGCCGACACTATCCTGCGGGCGGCGCTGCGCGCGGGCATGGGGTTTCCGTACGAGTGCAACTCGGGTGGCTGCGGAAGCTGCAAGTTCGATCTGGTGGAAGGGTCCGTGACGCAGTTGTGGCCAGAGGCGCCGGGACTTACCGAGCGTGATCGGCGCAAGAACAAGCTGTTGGCCTGCCAGGTGCGGGCCACCTCGGACATCATGATCAAGACGCGGTGCCGGGACGAGTATCGATCGGTGTCGACGCCCGTGCGTCAGTCCGCCGTGCTGGTCGAAGCGGTGAATGTCACGCACGACATCCGCGAGTTCCGCTTCAAGACAGAAGCGACGCGTGCGTCCTTCCTGCCAGGTCAGTACGCGATGCTGCAGCTACCCGGTGTCGATTCGCCGCGCGCGTACTCGATGTCGAATACCGGCAACGACCGTGGTGCCTGGCATTTTCAGATTCGGCGGGTGCCCACCGGGAAGGCGACCGCGCGGCTCTTCGACGGGCTTCTTGTCGGCGACCGCATCGAGCTCGATGGCCCCTACGGTCTGGCCTACCTGCGCCAGGACAATCCGAGGGACATCCTCTGCATCGCCGGCGGCTCGGGCCTCGCGCCGATGGTCTCCATTGCCCGCGGTGCTGCCGAATCGGGGTTGCTGGAGACGCGGCATCTGCATTTCTTTTACGGCGGCCGGACGCCTCGCGACATCTGCGGCGAATCGTTCCTGCGTGAACTGGGCCGGTTTGGTGAGCGCATCCACTTTCATCCGGTGGTGTCGGCACCCGATCCCTCGCAGGAGTGGGTCGGCCGCGTCGGCTTTGTCCACGAGCAGGTGCGCGAGACGTTCGGCAGCGAGCTTCCGCGGTTCGAGGTGTATTTCGCCGGGCCACCGCCGATGACGCAGTCCATCAGCGACATGCTGATCGTCGATAACAAGGTCCCTTTCGACCAGGTCCATTTCGACCGCTTCTACTGATCCGACCCAATCAAAGGGGGAGTTCTCGATGAAGGCCGCAATCTATTTCGCACCAAGCGACATCCGCTGTTCGGACATCCCTGATCCGACCCTGCGCGCGGATCACGAGATGCTGGTGAAGGTCACGGCGACGTCGATCTGCGGATCGGATCTTCACCTGTTCCGCGGCGCCCTAGATCCGATCATGGAGAAGGGGAAGTCGCAGACGGGGCATGAGCTCATCGGCGAGGTGGTGGCGGTGGGCAAAGCCGTAGGACGGTTCAAGCCCAAGGATCGCATCAGCATGGGCTACTCGGTGTCCTGTGGGCACTGCTACATGTGCGAGGTGGGACAAACCGCGCACTGCGAAACCACCCAGAAGGCGGTCTACGGATTCGGAGTTCCGTTCGGCAGCATCAATGGAACCCACGCCGAGGCGCTGGTGATTCCGCATGCCGATGGCCACGCGATGAAGATTCCGTCGTCGATCGGCGATCAGGAAGCCGTGACGCTCTCCTGCAACTTGCCGTCCGCGGTGATCGCTAACCGACTGGCAGCGATCGAGCCTGGTGATCGGGTGGCACTGATCGGCTGCGGTCCGACGGGGCTGATGACCCTCGACATCGCGTTGCTCAAGGGCCCGGCTACGATTGTGGCACTCGACAAGCTCGACTACCGTCTGGACGTGGCCGCGCGAAAGGGTGCGACCACGATCAACGTCACGTCGGAAGGCTGGAGAGAAGAGGCGCTGGCGCTGACCGGCGGGCGCGGCTTCGACAAGGTGATCGAGGTGGTTGGCCTGGGCGAGACGCTGCAGATGGCGCTGGATCTGGTGCGCCCGGGTGGCACCGTAGCCGCCATCGGCGTCTATTGCGAGCCGACGTTCAACCTCAACCTGGCAGACGTGTTTCTGCGGAACATCTCGCTGCACATGAATGGCTTCGCCAACGTGCAGCCGTACATGTGGGAGAGCCTGCGGCTGCTCGAGCGGGGAGTCGTGCGTCCACAGGAATACTTCACCCACACCTACTCGCTCAGCGACATCGACAAAGCCTTCGAAACTTTCCATACGAAGGCCGATGGCGCCATGAAGCTGCTGTTGCGCCCGTGAGCGGGCCGGGGATCGGGGAGTAGCAGGTCAGGGCTGCGGAGATGGCGGAAGG
>CAMLNE010000401.1 GCA_946481265.1 uncultured Panacagrimonas sp.
CATGGGCGGACTGCGCCTGCTCCGCGGTGGCGGTGCGACCGGTGCCGATCGCCCAGACCGGCTCGTAGGCGATGACAGCCTTGGCGAAGGCGGTCGCACCGGCTGCCTGGAGCACCGCGCCGAGCTGGCGTTCCAGCACCGCCTCGGTCCGGTTGCCGTCGCGGTCCTCGAGGGTCTCGCCCACGCACAGCACCGGAACCAGGCCGAGCGACTGGGCCACCTTGAACTTGGCGGCGACCACGGCATCGGTCTCGCCGTACAGGGCGCGGCGCTCGGAATGGCCGACCAGCACGTGGGTGCAGCCCGACTCCCGCAGCATGGCGCCATGGATTTCGCCGGTGAAGGCGCCGGGCTTGTCCTGATCCGCCAGGTTCTGGGCGCCGAGGCGAATGCGGCTGCTTCCGATCAGCTCGCGCACCTGGGGGATGTAGACCGCAGGCGGGCAGACCAGCACTTCGACGTCCGCACAGCTGGACAGTCCGGCGGCGATTCCCGCAAGCAGGGTCTTGTTGCCCTCCAGGCTGCCGTTCATCTTCCAGTTGCCGGCGACGAGGTACTGGCGCTTCATGGGTCTGCTCTCCTGGTGGACTCGTGGGTCAGGCGGCCGCGGCGCGGACGCGTTCGGCGATGAATTCGGCGGCGGACCGCGTCTCGCCCTCTTCCTGGGCCTCGACCATCACGCGGATCAGCGGCTCGGTGCCCGAGGGGCGCAAGAGTACGCGACCGCGCGCGCCCAATCTGGCTTCCATCTCGGCGACGGCGGCCTGAACCGGGGCGGCGGCCATGATGCGGTCGGCGGGACCGCCGAGCCGCACGTTGATCAGGACCTGCGGGAACTTGCGCATGCCGCTGGCCAGATCGGCCAGGCTCGTGCCGGTTTCGAGCAGGGCGGCCAGCACCTGCAACGCCGTGACGGTGCCATCGCCGGTAGTCGTGCGATCCAGGCACAAAGTGTGGCCGGAGGTCTCGCCGCCCAACTCGCCACCCTGTTCCTTGAGCATCTCGAGCACGTAGCGGTCGCCGACCTTGGCGCGGTGGAATGCCACACCGAGATCTTCGAGCGCACGCTCCAGCCCCAGGTTGGACATCTGGGTTCCCACCACCGGCCCGTGCAGGGCGCCGGCCGCCAGCCGACTGCGCGCGATGATGAACAGGATCTGGTCGCCGTCGACCTCGCGTCCGTCCGCAGTGAGCATCAGGCAGCGGTCGGCGTCGCCATCCAGCGCGATGCCCACGTCGGCCTTGCCCTCGATGACCGCCTGGCGCAGGGCGGCGGTGTGGGTCGAGCCGCAGTCCTCGTTGATGTTGAATCCGTCGGGGCGATTGCCGATGACGATCATCTCGGCGCCGAGTTCGGAGAACACGGCAGGCGCCGTGCGGTAGGCCGCTCCGTTCGCGCAGTCGAGCGCGATGCGCATGCCCTTGAGGGTCCGGTTCAGGGGGAAGCTGCTCTTGCAGAATTCGATGTAGCGTCCCTGCGCGTCATCGATGCGCCTGGCGCGACCCAGCTCGCCGGAGGGCACGCACTCGAGGGGCCGTTCGAGCAGCGCCTCGATCTCCGCCTCGACTCCATCGCTCAGCTTGCCGCCGTCGGCACCGAAGAACTTCACGCCGTTGTCATGGTGCGGGTTGTGCGAGGCCGAGATCACCACGCCGGCCTGCGCCCGCAGCGCGCGGGTCAGATAGGCCACGCCCGGTGTCGGCAGCGGCCCCAGCATCGCGCTCTCCACTCCCGCAGCGGCGAATCCGGCCTCCAGGGCGGATTCGAACATGTAACCCGAGCGCCGCGTGTCCTTGCCGATCAGCACGCGTGCCCCGGGCGTGCGTGCCAGCACGCGGCCGGCAGCCCAGCCCAGCTTGAGTGCGAACTCCGGCGTCATCGGCACGCGGCCGACGGGCCCGCGCACGCCGTCGGTTCCAAAATACTTTCGTTTCATGTCCTGATCCCCCCCGCGTCACGGATCGCTGCCGCCACCCGCACCGCATCGCGCGTCTCGCGCACATCGTGGACGCGCAGGATGTGCGCCCCGCCCAGCACCGCCGCGGTCGCCGCGGCCAGGCTGGCGGGCAGGCGCTGATCCACCGTTGCGCCGCAAATCTGGCCGAGCATGGACTTGCGCGACAAGCCCACCAGCAATGGAAAACCCAGCGCCGCCAATGCCGGCAGGCCGGCCAGCAGGGCCAGGTTGTGTTCCAGCGTCTTGCCGAATCCGAATCCGGGATCCAGCACCAGCGCCTCGCGCGGCAGGCCATGGTCGACACAATCGTGGGCCCGCGCGAGCAGGAAGTCGGTGACCTCGGCCAGCACGTCCAGGTAGTGCGGCGCCACCTGCATCGTGCGCGGCTGGTTCTGCATGTGCATCAGGCAGGCCGCGGCACCGGCGTCGCGCACCGCCTCGATCGCACCGGGCGCACGCAGCGCGTTCACATCGTTGACCAGCCGTGCACCGGCCGCGCAGGCGGCGCGCATGACGGCAGGCTTCATGGTGTCCACCGAGAGCACACAGGGCAGCTCCTCCCGCAGCCGCTCGATGACCGGAATCACGCGGTCGAGCTCCTCCTGCTCGGACACCGGCTCGGCGCCGGGGCGCGTGGACTCACCGCCGATGTCGATGATGTCGGCGCCCTCGTCCGTCATCTGCCGGGCACGCGCCAGCGCCGCGTCGAACCCGGCATGGCGTCCGCCGTCGAAGAACGAATCGGAGGTGAGGTTGAGCACGCCCATCACGCGTGGCGTGGACAGATCGAGCGTGCGGTCCCGGAGGAGGAGTTTCAAAAGAAAGGGGCGGGACCGGCGCCAGCCAGCCCCGCCCGGACGCGAGCGTTAAACCGGCTTCGGGGCCGCAGGCGGCACCGACCCCGCGGGGCTGCCTCCGGGCTGCGGCTGCTGCGGGTTGTTGGGGGGTCGGCCGCTGTCGTTCCAGCTCTCCGGCTGCCCCGGATCCTCGCCACGCATCAGCCGCGCGATCTGCTCGGAGTCGATCGTCTCGTACTTGAGCAGGGCCTCCGCCATGGCGTGCAGCTTGTCCATGTTGGTTTCCAGGACATGCTTGGCACGCTCGTAGTTGGAGTCGATCACCGCGCGGATTTCGCGATCGATGGCGTTGGCGGTGTCCTCCGAGACATTCTTGGTCTGGGTGACGCTCTTGCCCAGGAACACCTCGCCATTGTCCTCGCCATAGGACAGCGGGCCGAGCACTTCCGACATGCCGTACTTGGTCACCATGTTGCGCGCGATATTGGTGGCCCGCTCGATATCGTTGCTTGCGCCGGTGGTGATCTTCTCCATGCCGAAGATGATCTCTTCGGCCAGGCGT
>CAMLNE010000402.1 GCA_946481265.1 uncultured Panacagrimonas sp.
GGCGCGCCGCAGGGCGATCAGCGGGATCAGGTCGAAGTTGACGGTGTCGCCGAAGGCCTCGTTGACGCGCACGCCGTCCTGGTAGACCGCGATGCCCTGCGGCAGGCCCAGCAGCGGCGAAATCGAGTAGCCGCGATAGAACAGGTCGGGCTGGAACGGGTTGCCGGTCGCGTCGGTGACGAACACGCTGCCCAGATCCTGCAGGCCGTCGACGATCGTCCGCGTGCCCGGACGGTCCAGCTCCCCGACGTCGAGCGACTGCATGTTGCCGACCGCGCGCCATGCGTCGCCGCGCGCCGGCCCGATCGGCGCGGTGGCATAGACCTCGATGACCTCGGCGGTCGCCGGCGGCTGTGCCTGTGCGTTGGCGCCCAATGTCAGCAGCGCGAGCGCCGGCAGGCAGGCCAGGCTGGAAGAAGGATTCATCGTTTCCCTGTTGCGATCCGGGTCGTGGGTCGGCCCTCGAGCCCGACATTCTGCGACCGTGACAGGCGCACGTGCGCAGGCGGCGCCACGCGCGGGTCGGATCGGGACATTTTCCCGATCGGGAGTGCCTTCGTTGTAATCGCGTCCTGCGCTCGTACCATCCGGCGCTCCCACGACCCAGACGCGGCTGCAGACCGCAACGGAGCTACCCGGTGAAGATGGTGCAGAGCCGCCTGACGGCAGCCCTTGCTTGCACGCTGTGCGCCCTGCCCGCCACGCCCGCGCTGGCGGTGGAAGATCCCGCGCAGGAGCCCGCGCCGGTCCACCAGCTGTCCGCCGTCACGGTGGAAGCCACCCTGCCCGACGAGGTGGCGAGCACACCCGGCGCAGCCAACCGGCTCGATGAAGGGCAGATCGACACGCTGCGGCCGTACACGCTCCACGATGCCCTGGATTTCGTACCGGGCGTGCGGCACATCGACGACGACGTGCTGGGCCGGCGCAGCGGCATCGGCATCCGCGGCGCGCCTTCGCGCCGCTCGCGCAAGACGCTGCTGATGGAGGACGGCGTTCCGATCAATGCGTCGACCTACCTCGACCCGGGCGCGCACTACACGCCGCCACTGGAGCGCCTGCAGAGCGTGGACGTGCTGCGCGGCGCGGGCCACGTGCTGCATGGGCCGCTGAACAACCACGGCATCGTGAACTTCGTGAACAAGAAGCCGACCGCGACGCCGCAGACCGAGATCGAGATCGGCGCCGGCAGCCTCGGCACCTTCAAGCGCCACGCGCTGCACTCGCGCCGCGATGGCACGCTCGGGACCGTGTTGTCGTATACCGGCCTGGACGCGGACGGGGCGTTCGACGTCGAGGAGACGAGCCTCAACGACTTCTTCGCCAGCCTCGACTGGGATCCCAGCGAGCATCATCACCTCGGGTTTTCCGCCACCTACCTGCGCGAGCGATCGGATTACGACGAGAGCAACCTGACGCCCGTGGAATACGCGCGCGATCCGCGGCGCAAGCGGGGCCGCTTCGGCCAGGAGTTCAACTCGATCGCCGTGGACTACCAGAAGTACGCGCTGGTCCACAATTTCCAGGCCGGTCCGCGCCTGTCGGTCTCGACGACGCTGTTCATGACCGATCTCGATCGTCCGCGCTTCACCGTCGACCCCGATGAGGTCGAGGTGGACGCGCTTCCCGACCTGGTCTACGCCGACCCTGCCCGCGAATTCATCCCGGGCGTCAGCGGCGTGATGATCTCGCGCGACCGTCACTACCACACGTACGGCCTGGACACGCGCATGCAGTTCGCCGATGCCGAGGCCTTCGGCGTTGCGCAACACCTGCAGTGGGGCCTGCGCTTCGAGCGCCACTTCCTGGACAACCGCGAGACCTTCGGCGATGTCGGCGAGGTGCTGGACGAGGGGAACCGCGGCCAGGGCTTCGGCGAGAACGCCCTGGAAGAGGCGATGCTGGAGAAGTACCAGGCCTCCGCCGCCTCGCTGTTCATGCAGAGCGCAATGCGCCTCGGCGACTGGACCGTGATCCCGGGCGTGCGCGTGGAGCACTACACGCAGGTCAGGAACCGGGTCCACGAGGCCGGCGAGCTCATCGGCGATCGCGAGGACGACGACAACACCCTGGTGCTGCCCAGTCTCAGCTTCCTGTACACCGGCTGGGACCGGACGCAGGCCTTCGGCAACGTGGCGCGCGGCTACACGCCCGCATTCGCCCGTACCGCGGAGGAATTCCCGCTCGAGCCGGAGACGGGCGTGAACGCCCAGGTCGGCCTGCGCTCGGCCCTCGCGCCCTGGCTGTCGGTCGAAGGGGCGGTTTTCCACAACTGGATCCAGGACACCGTCGTCCAGGAACCCTTCACCATCGACGACGAGAACCTGGTCCTCAACGCCGAGGACTCGACCTCCTACGGTGTCGACCTGGGCCTGCGAGTCGGCACGCCGGCGGGAGAGACGCTGCGCTGGTTCGGCCAGCTGGCCTGGAACTACACCGTGGCGGAGTTCAAGGATGGCGAGCTGGACGGCAAGGACGTCCCCGAGGTTCCGCGCAATGCCGGCTCCCTCACGCTCGGCTTCGAGCACGCGGCCGGTTTTCACCTGAGCGCGACGCTCAGCCACTTCGGCAGCTTCTACACCGACCTTGCGAACACCCGCGAGCGCGTGCTGGCGGACGAGGATGGCGTGCCGGTGCAGGCGGGTGACGACCTGGAGATCCGCGAACCGGCCGTGCTCGGCGAGGTTGCGAGCCACACCCTGTACTCCGCGCGGGCCAGTTGGCGCCTGCCGTCGAGCCTGCCGGCGACGCTGTGGCTGCAGGGCCGCAATCTCTCCGACAAGCGCTACATCACCGATCACGAGAACGGCCTGCGCCCCGGTGCGGAGCGCTCGGTGATCGCCGGTGTGACGCTGAAGTTCTAGCGGACCCGCGGGGGCGAAACGCGGTGCGCGGCCGGCGTCAACCGGCCGCGCACAAAAAAAGCCGGTTTTCCCGGTGAAAATGCATTGGCGTGGGAGCGAACATGCTCTACATTCCGCCTGCCCGCGCATTTCGCTGGGCACCGCACCGAAATCCCGCGGAAACCCCGTTCAACTACCGGAAATCAAGAATGGCCAAGAGCAAGAAAGCGACTGCTGCACCGAAACCCATCAAGGAAGCGCTGAGCAAGTCGGGCCTGGTTGCCCATCTCGCCGACGTCGCGGACGTGCCTGCCAAGGACGTGCGCGCCATCCTCAGCGCGCTCGAAGGCACGGTCGCCGGCTCGATCAGCAAGAAGGCTGCGGGTTCCTTCGTGCTGCCCGGCCTGCTGAAGATCACCTCGGTCAGCGTGCCGGCCAAGCCGAAGCGCAAGGGCATCAA
>CAMLNE010000403.1 GCA_946481265.1 uncultured Panacagrimonas sp.
GGGCGTTCCTTTCCCCTTTCCCGCGCGGTCGCGCGCCGGCGGGCTCCTACGGCGACGGCGTGCCGGACTGCAGCGCGGCGGCCATCTTCTGGTGGATCAGGTTGACCGCCTTGAGCGGGCGCAGCATGACCTTGAACTCGGTCAGCCGGCCTTCGTCGTTCCAGCGCATCATGTCCACGCCGTTGATCTGGATGCCGTCGATCTCCAGCATGAACTCCAGCACCGCGTCACGTTCGCCGCGCAGCTCGCGCACATAGCGGAACGTGTCGTTGGCGAACACGAAGAACGCGGCACCCAGGTAGGCCGTGGTGATCTTCCTGCCCACCTGCGGCGTGTGCACCACCGGCGAATGGAACACGACATCGTCGGCCAGCAGTGCGTCGAGCAGGCGCGTGTCCTTTGCCTTCAGCGCCTGATGCCACAGCGAAACGGGATCGTTCATTCGTCCACCACCTCTGCGTTGAGGTCATGCTCGTCGGCGCCGATCACCTCGGCACGCACGATCTGACCGGGCTTGAGCGGATCGATGCATGACAGGTACACCTTGCCGTCGATCTCCGGTGCATCGGCCCAGGAGCGGCCGGTCACGACGTGGTCCTCGCCGATGTCGTCGACCATCACCTCGATGACCTGACCGATCTTGGCCTTGAGCTTCCTGCGGCTGATCTTCGCCTGGGCCTTCATGAAACGCGCGAGCCGATCCTGCTGCACGTCCTCGGGCACATGGCCGGGCAGGGCATTGGCACGTGCGCCTTCGACCGGCGAATACGGGAAGCAGCCCACGCGATCGAGCTGCGCCGCCTGCTGCCAATCCAGTAGTTCCTGGAACTCCGCCTCGGTCTCGCCGGGAAAGCCGACGATGAAGGTGCTGCGCAGGGTGATGTCCGGGCAGATGCGACGCCATTGCGCGATCCGCTCCAGCGTGTTCTCCGCAAAGGCCGGGCGCTTCATGCGCTTGAGCACGGAAGGGCTGCCGTGCTGGAACGGGATGTCCAGGTAGGGAAGGATCCTGCGCTCCGCCATCAGCGGAATGATCTCGTCGACGTGAGGGTAGGGATAGACGTAGTGCAGGCGCACCCAGGCGCCCAGCTCGCCCAATCCCTGGCAGAGATCGAGCATCGAGGTGCGGTATTCCCGGTCGCGCCAGCTGCCCTTCTCGTATTTAAGGTCCACCCCGTAGGCGCTGGTGTCCTGCGAGATCACCAGCAGTTCCCTGACCCCGGCCTTGACCAGCCGTTCGGACTCGCGCAGCACCTCGTCGATACGTCGCGACACCAGCTTGCCGCGCATCGAGGGGATGATGCAGAAGCTGCATTTGTGGTTGCAGCCCTCCGAGATCTTCACGTAGGCGTAGTGACGCGGCGTGAGTTTCACGCCGATGTCGTCTGCCACCCTGGCGCGGCGCCGCGGCGCCGGCAGCAGGTCGAGGAACGGATCGTGTGCGGGCGGCACCGCGCTGTGTACCGCTTCCATCACCGCCTGGTAGTTCTGCGGGCCGCTGATCGAGAGCAGATCCGGAAACTTCTCGCGCACCACGTGGCTCTTCGGCCCGGCGCCGAGGCAGCCGGTGACGATCACCTTGCCGTTCTCGGCCATGGCCTCGCCGATGGCGTCGAGCGACTCCTCCACCGCGGCGTCGATGAAGCCGCAGGTGTTGACCACCACCACGTCGGCCTTGTCGTAGCTCGGTGCGGTCTCGTAACCCTCGGCGCGCAGCTGCGTGAGGATGCGCTCGGAATCGACCAGGGCCTTGGGACAGCCGAGCGAAACGAAGCCCACCTTGGGGGTCTTGCGGCGACGGCGGACGGGGGTGGCGGTGGCGGACATCGGATTCTGCGCAACGGCGGGGGCGCATTGTACGGCCAGGGCCCCGCGTCCCCGCTGCCGGCCGGCAGCCGGCCCGTCCCGTCGACCACGTTCCGGAAGGCGACGGCCGCGTCGGGTGCATCGGGGCGGATCGGTGCGCCCGGCCGGGCAGGGAGCGGTCGCCACCGAACGAGCGGACACACCTCAGGCGATGCGTTCCGCCGCGCCGGCCTGCAGCAGTTCGTACAGCTCGCGTACCGCCACCGACAGGGCCGCGTGGTCCTGCGCGCCGGCGGCCTGCAGTTCGGCCAGGCGGGTCAGCCCGCTCTTCAGGCGCGCCGCATTGGCCTGCGTCCAGGCGTCGACACCGCCGCAGTCCAGGGCCTGGGCGGCGAGGCGCCGGTGCAGGCGGTACGCATCCTCCCGCAGCTGGCCGCGGGCGAGCGCCTGCCAGTGGCCGGGGATCTTGAGCTGGACGATGGCCGACAGCAGCCAGGGCATGCGCAGGCGTTCGCCGAGTTCGAAGTAGACCGCGGTGGCCTGCTCCAGCGGCACGCCGGCCTGGGTGGCGAGGTCGGCGATGTCCAGCGCGCCGGCCAGGACCCGGTAGGCGGTCAGCCGCCGCGCGAAGGGCTCGGGCACCTGCTCGGCGCGCAGGCCGGCCAGCTGGCGCTCGTAGTCCTGGCGATAGCGCGCGGGCAGGATCGCGGGCATCAGGTCCCGGATCCGGGCCAGCGCCGGCGCGTAGCGCGCCACCCGCGCGCCGGTATCGGGCGCCTCGCCGGGTGTCGCGGCCAGCATCCAGCTGCTCAGGTGGCGCAGCAGGTCCGCCACCTGGTGGGCCAGGCCCAGGCACACGCGCGCCGGCAGATGCCCGTCGACCGCGTCGATGCCCCGCCCGTCCTGGGCGGCGCCAAGGATGTCACCGCGCCCATCTACATCCAGTCGCAGATCAACAACTTCGAGTGGGGGACTGCGAGCGCGATCGGCATGCTGCTCGTCGTCGTGACGATGGTCGGCTACGCCGCCGCGATTCGGGTGGCGGGCGGCAGAATCCGGGATCACGGCGAGTTCATTCCTGGCGAGCCGTACGTCTTCTTCCGCGACCCCGACGGCTACGAGGTTGAAATCTGGTACGAGCTGCCGACGCCGGTCGATCCGGCGTGAGCCATCACGCGGTCAAAACCCGGCTGTCTGCGGCTGCGCGACCAGCGTCTGGCGCGTCTTCGTCAAGACGAAGTCCAAGGATTCCTTTGGAATGCCGGTCACAAACGGGCCAATCATCCAGCCCAAACCAAACGGAATCGAACGGCTGAGCGAAATCGATTCGCATTGCAGATACACGCCGCCGTCGGCCTCCTCGAGGCGCCAGTAGGTATTCATCCGCCACATGTAGCCACCGCCCTCGCCCACCGGTTTCTCGCGTTCTTCAGGGGTGTCGGGATCTTCGACTTCGGGGGTTTCCGCTTCCTCGGCGATGCCGAGGCT
>CAMLNE010000404.1 GCA_946481265.1 uncultured Panacagrimonas sp.
CGAGGCGCACTTGGCCGAGCACCTGCAGACCCTGCCCGAAGCCGACCTGCGCAGCCGCGCGATCCTGCAACAGATGAAGGCCGACGAAGCCCGCCACGCCGACAACGCCGAGCAAGCCGGCGCCCGGGTCCTGCCGCAACCGGTGCCCTCGCTGATGGCGGCGGCCTCGAAGCTGATGAAGACGGTCGCGTACCGGATCTGATGTGGTACCCGCGCATCCCATCCGTCGTCCCGACACTAGCCCCCTGAGTCAGGGGGCGATTCGCGCCGCTGGCGCGAATGGGGGTGTGGCAGCGCGCGGCGGGGCCCGGAGTTTGCGCAGCAAACTTTGGAGCTTTCCGGGCGCGAGCCCGGGAAATGCCTATTCGAGCAGGCCTATTCGACCAGGTTGCGCCCCTGGTACAGCTCTTCGATCTCGCGCCGCAGCCGCGCCTCGATCTTCATCCGCTCCTTGAAGGACAGGTTCTTGGCCTTCTCTTCGAACAGGTAGTTGTCCAGGTCGAAGTCCTTCAGGTGCATCTTGGTGTGGAACAGGTTTTCCTGGTAGACGTTGACGTCGAGCATTTCGTAGCGCGACTTGATGTTCTTGGCCAGGTAGTCCTGGATCGAATTGATCTTGTGGTCGATGTAGTGCTTGCGGCCCTTGATGTCCCGGGTGAAGCCGCGCACGCGGTAGTCCATCACCACGATGTCCGACTCCAGGCTCTCGATCAGGTAGTTCAGGGCCTTCAGCGGCGAGATCACGCCGCAGGTGGACACGTCGATATCGGCGCGGAAGGTGGCGATGCCGTTGTCCGGATGGGTTTCCGGGTAGGTGTGCACGGTGATGTGCGACTTGTCCAGGTGCGCCACCACCGCGTCGGAAATCACGCCCTTGGCATCGGCCTTGTCGATGACCGGCTGCTCGGAGATCAGGATCGTCACCGAGGCGCCCTGCGGGTCGTAGTCCTGGCGGGCGATGTTGAGGATGTTGGCGCCGATGATCTCCGCAACGTCGGTGAGGATCTGGGTCAGGCGGTCGGCGTTGTATTCCTCGTCGATGTACTCGATGTAGCGCCGGCGCTCGTCCTCGGAGGCCGCGTAGCACACGTCGTAGATGTTGAACGACAGCGACTTGGTGAGGTTGTTGAAGCCCTGCAGCTTCAGGCGCGGCAGCGGTTTGACCACAGCGGCAAATCCCGGGGTACGGCGAGGGGCGGGATTATAGGGCGAACGCGCAGACAGGACCGGACCGGCGTGTATCGATTGCCGTGACCGGCGCAACCGCCTACTCTTGCGACTTGCTCCGTTCCGCGCCGATATGAATCCATCCCCCCTGAACCTCCTGATCGGCAGCAGGCGCCCCACGAGCCCGCTGGCACCCGATGCAGCCACGATCGAGCGTTTCCTCGCACAGTGCCATCGCCGGCGCTATCCGGGCCGTACCGATGTGTTCCGTCCGGGCGATCCGGCCGGCACGCTCTATTACGTGATCAGCGGCTCAGTCGCGATCCTCACCGAAGAGGACAACGATCGCGAACTGATCCTGGGCTATTTCGGCGGCGGCCAGTTCGTGGGTGAGATGGGCCTGTTCATCGAATCCGAGGCGCGCGAGGTGATCCTGCGCACCCGCGTGCCCTGCGAGCTGGCCGAGATCAGCTACGAGCGCGTGTACCAGCTCTTCGACGGCCCGCTGGCCGCGGACGCGCCCAAGCTGCTCTATGCGATCGGCACCCAGCTCTCGCGCCGCCTGCTCGACACCAGCCGCAAGGCCGGGCGCCTGGCCTTCCTCGACGTCACCGACCGCATCGTGCGCACCCTGCACGACCTGGCGCGCGAGCCGGAGGCGATGAGCCATCCCCAGGGCACGCAGCTGCGGGTCTCGCGGCAGGAGCTGGCGCGGCTGGTCGGCTGCTCGCGCGAGATGGCCGGCCGCGTGCTGAAGAAGCTCCAGGTCGACGGCAAGCTGCATGCCCGCGGCAAGACGGTCGTGCTGTACGGCACACGATGACCGTCCGCCGCGCCGCGCATGAGGAGGTGGACGCGGATCTGCGCAGCGCCTCGCTCATGGATGCGGACGACGTGGCCGGGTTGCTGACCGAACTCGGCTACCCATGCGAGCGCAGCGAGGCGCTCGAGCGCATCTCCTCGATCATCGACAACGACCGCCAGGTGCTGGTGGTTGCGCGCCTGGGCGGCGTGGTCTCGGGCCTGATCGCGCTCGACTTCATGTACTACCTTCCCCTGGGCACCTATACCTGCCGCGTCACTGCACTGGTGGTCACGCCCGAGGCGCAGGGCCGCGGCCTGGGCCGCCAGCTGCTGCGCGAGGCCGAACGCCGCGCACGCGCCGGCGGCGCGGCCCGGATCGAACTCACCAGCGGTTCGCAGCGCGCCGATGCGCACGCGTTCTACAAGGCCTGCGGCTACAGCGACGGGACCTTGCGTTTCATCAAGCGGCTCGGCGACGCGTAGGGCGGGTTCGGACATCGCGAGACCGCGACGGCGGGTCAAGACCCGCCCTAGGTGGGCTCCGACAGGACTCCCACGCCCGACGACACCACCTCGCCCGCACGCCCTTCGCAGCCCCAGTTGAGGATCGGCGTGCCCGGCGGCAGGTCGCGCCGGAACGCCGCAACCGCGTCCTCCTTCGGATTGACCACCACCGGACGCCGCGCCGCCTGCAACAACGGCAGGTCCGCGCGGCTGTCCGAATAGGCGATCGCGATGTCCACGTAGCCCCGCTCGCACAGCATCCGCACCTTCTCCCGATGGTGGCAATGGCGCTTGGCGCCGACCGCACCGAATTTCGGCCCGACGAGGGTGCCGATCACCGGCACATCCTCGTGCGCGACGAAGGCCAGGATCGCGCGCGCGAGCTCCGGCGGCGCGCCGGTGGCGATCACCACCAGATCGCCCGCGCTGCGGTGACGGTGCAGCACCTCCAACGCGACCGGCAGCAGCCGCGAGCGGATCTCGTCGACATGCCCGGCGACGTAACGGTCGATCAGCGCGTCCAGGTCGCGGCGGCGGTGCAGGCCGACAGTCCCGACCCAGACGAAGGTCGAGATGCCCGCCCGCCGGGTCGGCAGCCAGGCGATCATCGGTCCGGCGACTGGAGCGACCAGCAGCGCAAGCAGACGCCGCCACCAGGCGCGTTCGACCAGCCAGCGGAACAGATGCCCGCCCGAATCGCCGTCGTACAGGGTGTGGTCGAAGTCGTACACCACCAGCGGCGCGCCAGGCGGGGCGGAAGGAAAGCGCGCGCTCATGGGCTGGCTAACAGCGCGGCCAGCGCGGCGCCCGGATCGGGC
>CAMLNE010000405.1 GCA_946481265.1 uncultured Panacagrimonas sp.
TCTCGATCCTTCTGTACTGGCTTGGTGAGATGCCGTCGACGGTGCGTGCCCAGGACTCGACGCCGAGCAGGCGCGCGAGCTCCGCACTGCGTTCCGCGGCCGCCGTGTCGATGTCGGCCGCGACCACCGAGGCGCCCTGCTCGGCAAAGGCGAGCAGGGTCTGGCGGCCGATGCCGGCGCCGGCGCCGGTGACCACGACAAGCTTGCCGCTCATCGGCTTGCGCACCCCGCGTCGGCGTGCGCGGCGCAGCGCCGGCGTCTGCTTGCCGTCGACCACGAAGTCGATGAACTCGCCGGCCATCGCCGCGATGCGTTCGGGATGACTGATCTGCACCCAGTGTCCGGCATCGATGTCGCGCTGCCACAGGTTGGGGACCCACTGCGGCAGGTCATCGAACAGCTCGGGCATCACGAAGCGGTCGCGCCGGGCGACGATCACCTGCACCGGGATGTCGGTGCGCCGCTCCTGCGGATCGCGCAGGCGCTGGCTGAAGTTGGCGCGGCTGAGGATGACGCCCAGGCTGCCGTCGCGGGTCTGCGTGGGACTGGTCTGGACGTCGATGCCTTCGAGCCGGGACAGCAGGCTCGGCCACAGCCGGTCCATGCCCAGCTTCCAGATCGCGGGCCCGAACAGCGGCAGCTGGAAGGCGCCGATGTACCAGGAATGCGAAAGCTGGCGCGCCACCGCGGCCATCTCGCGCGCGGAGCCGCTGCGCAGGCGACTCATCATCCAGTAGGCGGCGTGATCGATGCTGGGCCCCGAGATCGAGGTGTAGGAAGCGATGCGTCCGGCCATGCGCTCGGTGGTGACGGCTTCCCAGGACTGGATCGAGCCCCAGTCGTGGCAGACCAGGTGCACCGGCGCATCCGGACTGGTGGCATCGACGACCTGCGCCAGGTCCTCCACCAGGTGCTCGAGGCCGAAGGCCCGGGTGTGGTCCGGCGCGTCGGAGCGGCCGGCGCCGCGTACGTCGTAGGCGATCACGTAGTAGCGCTGCGCCAGGATCTGCGCCGTCTTCTCCCACACGCTCGCCGCGTCGGGATAGCCGTGCACGAGCACGATGTTCGGCTTGCCGGGCGCCGGCGTGCCCCAGGTGTAGACGGCAAGCGAGAGCGCGTCGGACTGGACGGTTCCGGATGGGTTCATGGCGATTCCTCGATTCGGTTATGCGGCTGCGTGCAACACGTGCAACAAGAAAAGCGGGCGCGGAATGTCTGGCCCTTCGTCCATCCGGGGAAGAAGGAGCGCTTCGTGCCGTCTACGTCTACGCCTGCACCGGTACCTGCGCCGCGGCTGCCGGCACCGGCCACAGGCCACGCGCCTTCCAGCGCTGCACCTGCGGGACCTCGTCGTCCAGCCAGAACGCGTCATCGGACGTGATCACCAGCAGCTCTTCCCACTTTGCGCCGACGCCGCGAAAGCCGAGGTGCGGCTCGACCGCCCACAGGCCGGGCGTGGGCGGATGGTCGGAGCCGGCCTTGCTGTTCCACAGCGGCGACCAGCCCTCGCGTGCACCGCGCGCGCGATCCCGGATCAGCTCGGTGACATTGCGCAGGCCGAAGCGTGCGAGTGACCGGTGGCGGGGCTGGCCGTCGTCCTCGAGCTTCTCCACGCGATGTGCGAGGACTTCGAAGGGGTAGGCCTTGTGGCGCGGTTCGTAGCCATGCTTCAGGCACAGGCGGTCGACGGCCTGGCTCACCTCGGCAAGCGGACGTCGCTGGCGCACCAGGTCGAGGATGAGAAAACGGTACGCCATCAGGTCGTCCATCAGCCGGTCGAGCACCGGGTTCTGCCCGATCACGCCGCAATAGCCGATGTCCGCGGTGTAGCCATTGCGCGTCGGCGCACAGTCCAGGATGAAGGGCATGTCCGGCTCGAGCCGACGCGATCCCGGGTAGAACGCGGGATTGAAACCACGGAGGTGCTTGAAGCCGATGAAGCCGCGAAAGGCGGTGCGATCGCCGAACCAGGCGAAGGGCTCGTGGAAGCAGTCGTCGGCGCCTTCGGACATCAGGTAGTCCTTCATGCGCGCCGCGACCTCGCGCTCGGTCATGCCGGGCCGCATCTGCGAGGCCACGGTCTGCGCACAGCGATAGGCCAGGCGCTGCACCTCCGGGAAGCGGTCGAGATCGGCGGGATCGAGGACGGACGAGGGCATGGGCGACCGATTTAACTGTGACATTGAACAATGGTAACGTCGGCCGTGCGCGTTGCACTGACAGAGCAGGCAGCCGGTGGCGGCGCTACGGCCGCCCGCGTGGCGGTGAAGCAGCCGGGGGTGGCGCGCTTCCCTGCACCATCGCGATGAGCGCGTGCGGGCCGGTCTTGCCGGCCGGTCGACGCGGCTGGGCGGGGCATGCGCCTTTCTCCCGGTGACCGTGCGCGTCGCCTCGCGCGCCTCACGCTGCGGGAGACCTCAGGCTTCGGCGGGGCGGCCCTGTGCCAGGGGCCCATTGTCTGTTCGCAGGTCGGCGTGGTGAGGCGATCCATCGCCCGGAAAGTCCGACGAGGGGACCGACGTCGCGGCCAATCCGCGCGCGGGGCCGGCAGTGGTCCACACCCCGCCTAGGCGCCTGCACTGGCGGCCAATCCGCGCGCGCGGGGCCGGCAGGCAGGCATGTCCCGGAGACTGCGCCTTCCTCTGTGTAAGTTGTCTGTAAGCTGTCCCGCCGCGGACGTCCGTCTGCACCTGCCAACCCTCCTCGCCCCTCATGGAAGGACCCCCACGCCCCCGCCTCAGCCGCGAGGAGCTCCAGCAGTTCATGCTTCGCCGACCTGGCCTCAGCTTCGCGAAGTTCATCGGCATTCTTGTCCTGATGGTCGCGCTGACCTGGCTCGCGTGGACGGTGCGCGATCCCTGGATCGACTGGCCCGCCTATGTGGCGCTGGGTTATCTGTGGATGAGCGTCGTCACGTTCATGCACGACGCCACGCACGACTCCCTGTTCCCGAAGCGCTGGCAGAACCAGATCTTCGGGACGCTGGCGATGCTGCCGCTCATGGTGTCCTTCATCGCCTTCAAGGAAGACCACCTGCAGCACCACCGGTACAACCGCTCGCCCAAGGATCCCGACGCCTTCACGATGGGGCGCCGCGGCGTCGCCGACTTCGCGGTGTTCTACCTGTACTTCTTCATCGGCCTCACGGTCTTTGGAGTATTCGGCAGCTTCACCTTCTACCTGCCCGAGCTGTATCCGACGCGGCTGCGCTCCACCGGCAGCGGCTTCTGCTACAACATCGGCCGTATC
>CAMLNE010000406.1 GCA_946481265.1 uncultured Panacagrimonas sp.
GCCAGTGCGGCGGTGCTGCTCGAAGCCGGCTTCGGCCTGGAGCAGGCGGTCGAGGCGCTCGGCGCCTCGCGCACCGTGCCGGGCCGCATCGAGGGCTTTCGCGCGAACACTGCGGGCCCGCTGGTGGTGGTCGATTACGCGCACACGCCCAAGGCGCTCGAACAGGTCCTCGGTGCGCTGCGTGCGCACACCCGCGGTCGCCTGATCTGCGTCTTCGGCTGTGGTGGCGACCGCGACGCGGGCAAGCGTCCGCTGATGGGCGCGGTCGCCGCGCGCCTCGCCGATCGCGTGATCCTGACCGACGACAATCCGCGCAGCGAGGCACCTGAGGCGATCACTGCCCAGATCCTGGCCGGCGTGGATGCCGACGCGCGGCGCGACCGGCTCAGCGTCGAACATGCGCGCGCGCAGGCGATCCGCAGCGCGGTGGCGCAGGCCGGCGCCGGCGACGTCGTGCTGGTGGCCGGCAAGGGCCATGAGACCACGCAGACCTACGGTTGCGAGGTGCGCGCATTCAGCGACCGTGCCCTGGTGGCCGAGCTGCTGGGGGAGCCGGCATGAGCGGCGAGCGCGTCCCCATGGCTGCGCTGTCCTGGTTCGCCCAGGCGATGGGCGCCACGCAGCTCGGCGAGGACCGCCAGGTGCTGCGCGTGACCACCGATTCGCGTGCCGTGCGTGCCGGTGACCTGTTCGTCGCGCTGCGCGGCGACCGTTTCGACGGCCACGATTTCGTCGAGGGTGCGGTGCGTGACGGCGCGGTGGGCGTGGTCTGCGAACGCAGGCTGGAGACCGCGGCCACGCAGCTTCAGGTCGCCGATTCGCTGGCGGCGCTGCAGGCCGCGGCCCAGGCTTGGCGCCTGCGCCATTCGATGCCGCTGGTCGCGGTCACCGGCAGCAACGGAAAGACCACCACCAAGCAGCTGCTCGCCGCGATATTCGCCGCGCGAGGCGAGGTGCTGGCCACGCGCGGGAACCTGAACAACCACATCGGCCTGCCGCTGACGCTGCTGGAGCTTCGCCCATCACAGCGCACTGCGGTGATCGAGATGGGCGCCAACCATCCTGGCGAGATCGCCCGGCTCACCGAACTCGCGCGGCCCGACGTGGGTGTGATCACCCAGGCCGGCGATGCCCACCTGGAAGGCTTCGGTTCGCGCGAGGGCGTGGCGCGTGCGAAGGGCGAGCTGTTCGCCGGCCTGCCCGCCCAAGGCATTGCGGTGATCAACGCCGACGATGCCTACGCCGACCTGTGGCGCAGCCTCGCGCAGGGCCAGCAGCTCAGCTTCGGCATCCACTTCCCGGCCGACGTCAGCGCGCGCCGCGTGGAGGCCGGCGACACCGGCAGCCGTTTCGAGCTGTCGATTCCGGGCAGCGAGGCGCAGGTCGACCTGCCGCTGCCGGGAAGGCACAACGTGATGAATGCGCTCGCCGCCGCGGCCTGCGGCGTCGCGCTGGGCCTGGACGCAGAGGTCATCGCGCAGGGGCTGGGACGGGTGGAATCGGCGCAGGGTCGCGTGGTCTGGAAGACGACGCGGCAGGGCGCGCGCCTGATCGACGACAGCTACAACGCCAATCCGACCTCGTTGCAGGCCGGCCTGGAACTGCTCGCGCAGCAGAAGGGTACGCGCTGGGCGGTGCTCGGCGGCATGGCCGAACTCGGCGCGGCCTCGCCGGCCCTGCACCAGGCCTGCGGCGCGAAGGCCCGCGAGCTGGGCATCGAGCGCCTGTTCGTGCTCGGGGCCGGTGGCGAGGACTACGCACGCGGCTATGGGCGCGGCGCCGAGCGCTACGCCGATGCCGATGTGCTGAGCCTCGCGCTGGCAAGGGAACTGGGGGATCGCGTGACGCTGCTGGTCAAGGGATCGCGCTCTGCGCGGATGGAAAGGATCGTGGCCGCGCTGTGCGGCGAAACCGATCAGGGGAGCCACTGACGTGCCTGCGATGCAACACATGCCCCATGCCGGACGCGCGCTGCGACGCGCAGGAGCGCACTGATGCTCTACCACCTGGCGATGTGGCTCAAGGAGAGTGTCAGCTCGTTCAACCTGTTCAGCTATCTGAGCTTCCGCGCGATCCTGGGCGTGCTCACGGCGCTGATCTTTTCGTTCGTGGTCGGGCCGTGGATGATCCGCAAGCTGCACGACTTCAAGTTCGGGCAGGTCATCCGCGAGCTGGGCCCGAAGTCGCACCAGGCCAAGACCGGCACGCCGACCATGGGTGGCGTGCTGATCCTGTGCGCGATCACCATCTCCACGCTCGCGTGGTCGGATCTGAGCAACCGCTTTGTCTGGTTCGCGCTGCTGGTGACCCTGGCGTTCGGCCTGGTCGGTTTCGCCGACGACTACATCAAGATCAAGCACCGCCGCAATCTCGGCCTGAACGCCGGACAGAAGTATTTCTGGCTCTCGCTCGCCGGCTTCGGCGTCTCCAGCCTGATCTACTTCACCGCGCCCAACGCGCCGGTGTTCGACCTGTCCCTGAGCGACAAGAGTTCGCTGGAGACCGCGCTGATCGTCCCCTTCTTCAAGGACGTGGCGATCCAGATGGGCATCTTCTTCATTCCCTGGGCCTACCTGGTGATCGTCGGCACCAGCAACGCGGTGAACCTCACGGACGGCCTCGACGGCCTGGCGATCATGCCCTGCGTGCTGGTGGGTTCGGCGCTCGCGGTGTTCGCGTACTGCACCGGCAACATCAAGATCGCGACTTACCTGGGCATTCCCTATATCCCGGGTGTCGGCGAACTGGTGGTCTTCTGCACGGCATTGGCCGGCGCGGGCCTGGGCTTCCTGTGGTTCAACGCCTACCCGGCGCAGGTGTTCATGGGCGACGTCGGCGCGCTCGCCCTGGGCGCGGCCCTCGGCGTGGTCGCGGTGCTGGTGCGCCAGGAACTGGTGCTGGTCGTGATGGGCGGCGTGTTCGTCGCCGAGACCGTGTCGGTGATGCTGCAGGTGGGCTACTTCAAGTACTCCGGCGGCAAGCGCATCTTCCGCATGGCGCCGCTGCACCACCACTACGAACTCAAGGGCTGGCCCGAACCGAAGATCATCGTGCGCTTCTGGATCATCACGCTGATCCTGGTGCTGATCGGCCTGTCGACCTTGAAGGTGCGCTGATGAACATAGCGCGACGACAGCCGGAAGACGACGGACGGTACCGCGGTCAGCGCCTGCTGATCGTCGGCCTGGGCGCGTCCGGCACGTCCGCGCTGCGTTACCTGTCGCGACAGGGCGCCGCCCTGG
>CAMLNE010000407.1 GCA_946481265.1 uncultured Panacagrimonas sp.
CTTCAGGCCATGGGCTTCTCCGGAGCGCACACCCGTAAGGAAGCGGAACATCAGGTAAGGCTGGTAGTCCTTGCGAACCCGGTCGAGGACCTTCTGCATCTGATCGAGCGTGAACGGATCGATGTCCTTGCGCTGGAGCTTGAGACGCTTGATGCGCAGGCAGGGGTTCTCGGAGCGAAAGCGCACGGCGCCCTCTTCCAGGACCATGCGCAGGATGCCGACGATGCGATTGATCGTGGCCGGGGCCAGCGGTTTGCTCTCGCCCTTCTCCGACGCAGCCGCACCGTTGCGCTGATCGACCAGCGCACCGCGGAATTTGAGCACAGCCGCGCGATCGATCTGATCGAGATGCAGCGCACCGAACTCAGGCAGCAGATGCGTGGTCAGGATCGAGTCCACCGCCTCGCGATAGCCGATCCGCCACTCGACCTGCTTCTCCAGCTTCCACGTGTCGGAGAAAGCGGAGAACAACGGCAACTTGGAACCCGCCGCCGGCGCCTGGGTCGCGTCCGGCATCAGCAGATCCGGCGCCAGCGCTCCGGGCTTCGACGCGGCAAAGCGCGCGGCCGTCTTGCTGCCCGGGAAGTACTGGCTGTAGACAAAGGTGCCGAGGGTGATCTCCGCCTCAATCTTGGCGAAGACCTTCTCCATCTTCCGCCGATTGGCGGGGGTATCGGGTAGCACCGTGTACTCGCGGCACCGATGGCCCCGGTAGTGGAAGTCGAAGTAAAGGTTCTTGGTCTCGGGCCGAACACGGACATTAGCCACCGCAGAACCCTCCCGAGGCCAGCGGAATGGCGTTCGCAGCGCCGCCCATCTTCGAGCGCATGTCGCGCTCGATCGATTCCGACATGAAGGATGTGGTCAAAAGGGCGGGGGCCGAAAAAGGCTGTCTCAGAAGCGTCCCTAAACCGTCCCAATGGCGTCCCAGACCTCACTTGGCGATTTGGGGTCAGTTCGAGGGTTGTGGTCAACGGCGCGGCGAGCTGCCCGGCCCGCCAAAGAAAATGCCCAGCCGGGACAAGGCCTGGCTGGGCACTAACTTATTGATTTTGGTGCGCTCGAGACGATTCGAACGTCCGACCCCTGCCTTCGGAGGGCAGTACTCTATCCAGCTGAGCTACGAGCGCTTGGGAGCGGCGATTCTACAGGAGGCGCGGCCTTCGGGGCCGGGCCGATCCGGTTCCGGCCCGATCAGGCCGCCACAGCCGCAGGGGGCTGCCGGGCCAGCGACTCCAGCGCTCCGGTGATGTGGGCCATGTCCTCGTCGGAATGCGCCGCGCTCAGGCTGATGCGCACGATGTTCGTGCCGATCGGCGTGGCCGGCGGGATCATCAGGTTGGTGTAGACGCCCGCATCGAGCAGGCCCTGCCAGTGGGCCATCGCCGCCTCGCGCCGGTCGAACACCAGCGCCGCCACGGGGCCGGGGTCGGCCGAACCGACGCGATAGCCGAGCCGCGCAAGCTCCGCGTACAGGTGCCGGGCGTGTCCCCACAGGCGGTCACGCAGGTCGTCGCCTTCGAGCATCCGATCGAGCGCGCAGCGTGTCGCCGCAATGACGCTGGGCGGCGGTGAGGCAGTGAAGATGTAGGGGCGGCTCGCCATGCGGATCAGGTCGAGCTCGGGGTGCCGGCTCACGCAGAAGCCGCCCACTCCGCCAAGGCTCTTGGAGAACGTGCCGACGATGAAGTCGACGCGATCCAGCAGATCGAGCTCGGCACACAGGCCCAGGCCCCGTGGGCCGAACAGGCCGAAGGAATGCGCCTCGTCGACGATCAGCCAGGCACCGTGCCGCTTGGTGATCTCGGTGATCTCCGCCAGCGGCGCCCGGTCTCCCAGCGTGCTGTAGAGACTCTCCACCACCACCAGGGTGCGGGCCGCCTCGGGGCCGAGACGCGCGAGACGGCGGTCGAGGTTCTCCGCGTCGTTGTGCCGGAAGCGGATGGTGGTGGCCTGGCTCAGGCGGCAGGCATCGTGGATGCTGGCGTGGCTGTCGGCATCGATGAGCAGCGTGTCGCCGGCGGCCGCCAGGGCGGACAGTGTGCCGAGATTGGCCTGGTATCCGGTGGAGAACACCATGCCGACCGGCCAGTCGAAGGCCGCGGCCAGGGCCTGCTCCAGATCGCGATGCCCCGCGTAATTGCCGCTGGCCATGCGCGAGCCGGTGGTACCGGTCCCCATCGCCGCGATCGCCTTGATCGCCGCAGCGCGACATGCCGGGTCGAATGTCAGCCCGAGGTAGTTGTTGGTGCCGGCCAGCACCACGCGTCGCCCCTGGATGACGGCGGACGTGGCCGAATGGACCTCGTCCATTGGCGTGGCAACCGACGAGACCTGGCCCGTGTTCCCCAGCGCGCTTTTCAGCTCGGCGAGCGCCTGGAATTTGTCGAAGAGGCTCACGCCGCGCGTCGATCCGTGATCTGCACGATGCCGGCGCAGAGCTGGTCGAGCGTGCGGGCATCGGCGAGGACCTCGACCGGGACCGAGATGTCGAGGCGGTCCTCGATCTCCATGACCATGTCCATCACCTGCAGGGAGTCCAGCCCGAGTTCACGCGTCAGATCGGTGCCGCCGGCAATACCCGCCGCGTCGGGCCGAACGGATTCGAGCGCCGCGCGTACCACCTGTTCGACCGTGGAGGCCGTGTCCGTCATCGAAAAACGTTTCCTTCCTGGCGTGAGCGGACTTCAATCGCGGCGACCGTCGCGGATCCTGCCCTCGGATACTCCGGAATTATCGCAAAGCGGGCGGTGCTCAACCAGCACACCCCGATTCCGGCAGACGCGCGGCGGAATGGGTAGCCCGGTGTTACGTCGCGACGTCGCTGGTCTCATCATCCCGGCTGCGGATACGGCCCCGGGAACCCTCGCTGATCAGGGCGCGCGGTGCGTCCTTCCAACGCTCGCCGCTGTGGCGCTCGAGAAATTCCTTGCGCGCCGTGCTGCGCGAAAGCTTGCCCGAGGAGGTCCGCGGCAAGGTATGCGGCGGCACCAGCTCGATCAGGCAGTGGATGCCGAATTCGGCGTAGATCGCCTGCTGCAGGCGCTGCACCAGCGAGGTGAGCGCCCCGGCATCGGCCTCCCGGCACTGCACCACCAGCACCGCGACTTCGCCGCCATCCTCACCCGCGATGGAGAACGCGGAAGTATCGGTGGGACGTACCTCGGGCTGCTGTTCGGCGAGAAGCTCGATGTCCTGCGGCCAGATGTTGCGGCCGTTGATGATCAGCAGGTCCTTGG
>CAMLNE010000408.1 GCA_946481265.1 uncultured Panacagrimonas sp.
CGCGCGCCAGTTCGGCCTCCGCCGCCTGCAGCGCGACCTCGGCGTCGGCCGGATCCAGTTCGACCAGCACGTCGCCGCGCTGCACGCTCTGGGTATCGATCGCACGCACCGCGACGACGGTACCCGCCACCTCGCTGGTCACCTGCACGATGTCACCGGCGACATAGGCGTCATCAGTCCCCTCGTAGTGGATGCCGTGCAGGAACCACCAGGCGCCGTAGGCGAGCACGCCGGCCGCGACGATGACGAACAGCAGGACGAGCTGGCGGTTGCGCCGGGCGGGACCCGGATCGGCAGCGGTCATGGCGACACCTGCGCCGGCGCGGCGGCGATGGGGAGGAAGGAATTGGCGGCGGGATCGAAGCTGCCACCCAGCGCGAGCAGCAGGGCGACGCGTGACTGCGCCAGCGCCTCGACGAGATCGACGTGCTGGCGGCGCGTGTCGAGCACGCGGGTCTCGGCGTTTAGCACGACCAGCCGGTTGGCCAGCCCCGCGCGGTAGCGCTTTTCCGCCAGCGTGTACGCCACCTCGGCGTGCTCCAGCGCCAGGCGCTGGTCGGCAAGCTGCCGCTGGATGGCGTCGATGTCGGTCAGCTGGTCGGCGACCTGCCGCACCGCGAGCAGGACGGTGGCGTTGTACACGGCCACCGCCTCGTCGATGGCGGCATTGGCCTGGTGGTACTCGGCCTTCAGGCGCTGCGAGTCGAATACGGGCAGATGCAAGCGCGGGCCGATGCCGAGCTGCGCCGAATCGCCGACGAACAGCTGGTCCAGGCCGATTGCCCCGAATCCGGCGAAGGCGGCCAGGTTCACCTCGGGATAGAAGGCGGCCTTTGCCGCCAGGCGCTGCGCGTCGGCCGCGTCCACGCGCAGGCGCGCGGCGATCACGTCGGGTCGCCGCGACAGCAGGTTCACCGGCAGCTCGGTGGGCAGCGGCGGCAGGCTCTCCAGCTTCAGCGTCGGGCGCCGCAGGCCGGCATAGGCATTCGCGCCGTCGGCGGTCAGCGCAACCAGCGCGTGCACCGCATGCTCGATATCGGCCTGCGCCTGGCTCGCGTCCACGCGCGACAGCGGCACCGCGGCCTGCGCATCGCGCAGTTCCACCTGCGTATCCAGTCCCGCCGCGACGCGCCGACGCGTCAGCTCGGCAAGCTGGCTGCGCTGCTGCTGCGCCTGCTGCGCCAGGTCGAGCAGCCGGTAGGCGTGGTCGAGCCGCAGGTAGCTGCGCGCGAGTGCGCCCGCCAGCAGCAGCTGCGCGGTCTCGATGTCGAGCCGGGCCGCCCGCGCACGCGCACCGGCCGCCTCGACCAGCGCCGACTGTCGTCCCCAGAAGTCCAGGTCCCAGGACAGGTTCAGCGCCACCTCGCCACGCCACATCCACTGCCCGCCGTAGGGCGGCGGCACGACATCGTGCTCGCTCAGGCGCTCGCGCGCCTGCGTGCCGTCCAGGCTGAAGCTCGGCCGGCCAGCGGCACGCGCCGCACCGGTGCGCGCGCTGGCGTCGCCGAGACGCGCCATGGCCTGGGCCAGCCCCGGATTGCGCTGCAGTGCACGCGCCACCAGGCGATCGAGCTGCGGATCGCCGTACACCTTCCACCAGTCCGTGCCCGCGGGCCTCGCCACGGTCGTCGCCAGGCCCAGTGCCGTCTCGTCCAGCGGCTGGCCGGTGGGAGAGTCGGCGGGCGGCGTCACGCAGGCGGTTGCCAGGGCCGAGGCCGCGAGCGCCGCCAGCAGGCCGGCCCTCATGCGTTGTCATCCGCCGTCGGGGCGGCCTGCACGCCGGCGATCAGCTTATTGAGCAGGCGCGCCAGTTCACGCACCTCGGCCGGCGTGAAATCGGCAAGCGAATGATTCAGGCGGCCCACCACCACCGGCACCAACGACTGCACCATCTCGCGTCCGGGATCGGTCAGGCGCAGTTCGACTGCCCTGCGATCGTCGCGCGAGCGCTGCCGCTCGATCAGGCCGCGCCGTTCGAGCTGGTCGATCACCCGGGTCAGGGCGCCGCTGTCGTAGCGGAATTCGGCGCAGATGTCGCGCGGGTTGAGCGCGATGCCATCACGCAGGTAGATCAGCACCACCCATTGCATGAAGGTGAAGCCATGCGCGGCGAAAGCCGACTCGATGCCGCCGAGCATCGCCGTCTGCGCCCGCTTGACCAGATAGCCGATGCTGCTGCGGGCCTTGTAGGTGGCTGCGTGGTAGTGCTTGCGAGCCATGATCTGCCTTGGCATTAACTGCCGAAGCAGAGACTATCGCGCCATGCCGGCGCGCCGCGGAAGTTGGGGCAGACCCTAGGGGAAGCGCGCGGGCGAAGGCGGCTTGCGTGGGGATGCAGCAGGGGCCGCGGCCTAGCTGTGGGTGCCGGGGCGGCCAGCGCCCGCATGCCAACCGCCGGGCGCTGCCGTCTGTCCAGGGTTTCCCGGGGTCCGCGCAAGCTGCGCGGCAGGCGAACGAGGCGCTCTCGGTGCGAGGAAGCCGGCCGCTGTGGAACGGCCGGCGGACGACATCCCTCAGGCGCCCGCGAGCCCCACGATGCTGATGCCGCAGACGCCGTTGTACGGCACGCCGCCGAGGTTGTGGCTCAGGCCCAGCTTCGGGTTCTTCAGCTGGCGCGGGCCGGCGCGGCCGGTCAGCTGCAGGTAGTGCTCGTAGACCATGCGCAGGCCGCTGGCGCCGATCGGATGGCCGAAGCACTTCAGGCCACCGTCGATCTGGCAGGGAATCTCGCCGTCGGCATCGAACACGCCGTTCATCACGTCCTTCCAGGCCTCGCCGTCCTTGGACACGCCGAGGTCCTCCATGGTCACCAGCTCGGTGATCGAGAAGCAGTCGTGCACTTCCAGGGCGGAGAGCTGCCTGCGCGGGTCGGTGATGCCGGCTTCCCGGTACGCGGCCTTCGCCGCGTTGCGCGTGTTCTGCACATAGCTGCCGTCCCACTGGTTGGTGCTCTGCTCACGGCCGGCGCTTGCCGACAGTGCCAGCGCCTTGACCGTGACCAGGTCCCGGCGGCCCAGCGCGCGCGCGATCGCCGGCGTGGTGACGATGGCGCAGGCCGCGCCGTCGCTCACGCCGCAGCAGTCGAACACGCCCAGCGGCTCGGCGATCAGCGGCGCCTTGAGGATGGTCTCCATCTCCACCGCCTTCTGCAGGTGCGCCTTCGGGTTCTTCGCGCCGTTCTGGTGGCTCTTCCAGGACACGCGGCCGATGGCGCGCTTGAGGTCGTCC
>CAMLNE010000409.1 GCA_946481265.1 uncultured Panacagrimonas sp.
ATCGTTCCGCTGGGGTCGATGTCGTCGAGCAGTCTCGCGAGCCTGGCGTCGAGTTCCTCGGTGTATTGCGAGACCTCATGGGCCACGCCCATGCGCACCGCCTCGGCGCCGTTGATCCGGCGGCCGGTGAGCCCGAGGTACCGTGCGTTCGACAGACCCACCCGGCGCACGACGTGCGGCGAGATCTGCGCCGGCGCAACACCGATGCGGGTTTCCGACATGCCGATCTGCACGTTGTGCATCACCAGCGTGATGTCGAAGGTGCAGGCAAAGCCGAAGCCGCCGCCGAGCGCGAATCCCTCGACCACCGCCACCGTCGTCTGCGGCAGCTTGGCCAGGCGCAGGAACATGCGTCCGGCGCGGATGTTGCGCTCCATCGCGATGTCCACGCCGGGGCGCGAGTCGTTGGTCTGCGCGCGGCGCTCGCGGATGTCGCCGCCCGCGCAGAAATGCCCGCCCGCGCCGCGAACGATCACCGAGCGCACGCTGTGGTCGCTTTCCAGCCGCGTGATGAGGTTCTCCAGCGCCAGCAGCATCGCGTCGTTCAGCGCGTTGCGGCGCTCGGGGCGGTTGAAGGTGACGTACAGGCGCCCGCCTTGCTGGTCCAGCAACAGCGGGTTGGCTTCGGTTTCGGGGGTGGACATGGCAATGCTCTCAGACGTCATCGGAACGGAAGAAGCGGCTCAGCTGCCGGCCATGCGCAGGCGCAGATCCTCGACCGCCTGCGGGTTGACCAGCGCCGACAGATCACCCGGATCGCCGCCCTGGTAGACGGCGCGCACGACGCGGCGCATCACCTTGAGGTTGCGGGTCTTGGGCAGTTCCTCGGCGAACACCACGGACTTCGGCCGGTAGGACGTGCCCATGCCATCGACCACGGCTTTCGACAGGCGGTGGCGCAGCGCGTCGTCGGCGACCACGCCCGGCATCGGCACGCAGACGCAGACCAGGGCCGAGCCCTTGGATTCGTCCGGCACGCCGATCACGGCGACCTCGGAGACGGTCCCCGTGGCGGTGAGCAGGTTCTCGATCTCGGTGGGGCCGGTGCGCTTGCCGGAGACCTTGATGGTGTCGTCCGAGCGGCCGAGCACGTAGTACATGCCATCGGCGTCGTGGCGCACGAAGTCGCCGTGCACCCACAGGCCCGGCAGCGTGTTCCAGTAGGCCTCCAGATAACGCGCGTCGTCCTGCCACAGGCTCTTGGTCATGCCGATGTTGGCCTGGCGCAGCACCAGTTCGCCGACCTGCCCGTCCGCCACCGGCTCGCCTGATTCGTTGACGATGCCCAGGCCCACGCCCAGTCCCGGCCCGGCGAAGGAGCTCGGGCGCTGCGGATGATGCAGCGTGCTCACCAGGTTGCAGCCGCCCACTTCGGTGCCGCCGACGATGTTGAGGATGGGCAGCTTGCTCTTGCCGACGTGCTCGAACATCCAGCGCCAGGGCGCGGCGGTCCAGGCTTCGCCGCCGGAATGCAGCATGCGCAGGCTGGAGAGGTCGTAGCGTTCGACTTCCTCGTTGCCGTAGCGGCTCAGGTTGCGGATCAGGGTCGGCGCCACGCCGAGATAGCTGACCTTGTGGTTCTGGATCAGGCGCCAGAAGCGCCCGGTGTCGGGATAGTCCGGCGTGCCTTCCGCGACCAGCAGGCTGCCGCCGAAGTAGCTCGGGATGCAGGCGCACATGGCGCCGACCATCCAGCCCATGTCGCTCAAGAAGAAGTAACGATCACCGGCGCGGAAGTCGCAGCAGATGTGCATGTCGCGCGTGACCATGGATCCCAGGAAGCTCACGTGCGTCCACACGCAGCCCTTGGGCTTGCCGGTGGTGCCGGAGGTGTAGAGCAGCACGGCCGCGGCGTCGGCATCCATCGCCTCGGTCGCAAAGGTCGCCGGCTGTGGCGCGACGCGCTCATGCCACCAGTGATCGCGACCGGCCTGCATCGCCACCGGCAGCTTGTCGCCCAGACGCTGCACGACGACGACGTGCTCCACGCCCGGCACCTGCGCGAGCGCCTCGTCCAGCACCGGCTTCATCGCACCCACGCTGCCGCGACGCCAGGTGCCGTCCGCCGTGATGACGGCGCGCGCGCCGCTGTCCTGAAGGCGCGTGATCAGCGGCTGCGGACCGAAGCCCGAGAACAGCGGCATGACGATGGCGCCGATCTTGAGGATCGCGAAGAAGGCGATGAAAGTCTCCGGCAGGTTGGGCATGTAGATGCCCACCACGTCGCCCTTGCCGACACCCAGTTGCCTGAGCGCGCTGGCGAGACGGCAGGTTTCGGCGTCGAACTCAGCGTAGCTGAGCCTGCGCTGCTCGTCCGGCTTCTCGCCCTCCCACACCAGGAAGGTCTGGTCCCACACCGGCGTGCCGCGGTGGCGGTCGATGCAGTTGAGCACGATGTTGGTGGTGCCGCCGACGCACCAGCGCGCCCAGGGCTGCCCGCCGGACAGGCCCAGCATCTGCGTGTAGGGCTTGTAGAAGCGGAAGTCGCAGAACTGGAATACCTGCTCCATCAGCCAGCCCGGATCGGTGTCGGCACGCGCGCCGAGCGACTCGAAGGTTTTCTCGCCGACGTGTCGCAGGAAGGCGGTGAGCACGCTGCCCTCGATCAGCTCGGGGGTCGGTGTCCAGTCGAAAGGGGCGTCGGTTGCGGCAGGGTTGAGGCTCATGGCTTTTGGTCCCTCAGCGCGGCGCGTGCTTGCGGTGCCAGGACGGCTTGCGCTTGTCGAAGAAACTCTGCATGCCTTCCTTCGCCTCCTCGGTTTCCCAGAAGTCGGCGAGCCGGTCCACCGTGTAGATGAGATTGTCCGCCTCGTTGTGGCGCAGCACGTATTGCGCGAGGCGCTTGGTCATGGCCACGGCGCCCGGCGCGCAGGACAGCGCCTGATCCAGCTCGGCGTTGATCGCCTCGTCCAGCTTGTCGGCCGGCACCACCTCATGCACCAGGCCCAGGCGCTGCGCCTCGGTTGCCGTCATCGGCCGGGCGTTGAGCATCACGCGACGCACCTGGCTGGGGCCGAGCTTGGCGGCGACATACGGCGAGATCGTGGCGGGCACCAGGCCCAGGCGAACTTCGGTCAGCGCGAAGCGCGCGCTGTCCACTGCCACCGCCACGTCGCAGATCGCGATCATGCCGACGCCGCCGCCATAGGCCGGGCCGTTGACGCGGCCGATGACCAGGCGCGGAAACGTGTCGAGCCGGGCGAGGATGTCGGCCAGAGGACGCCCG